>DATGWU010000444.1:0-7895 GCA_035299345.1 Rhizobium sp. | reverse complement strand
CCCGCGCCGGTCTGGCGCCGCCGGACGAGGCCTGCCCTGCCGTCGCGCGCCGGGCCGAGGCCAGAATCGCGCCCTCGGTCAGGCCGTCATTGCGCACCATAACCGCGTCGAAGGCAAGACGCACGGTGACGGTCGGCTCCTCGGCATAGGCGGAGGCGTAGCTCGGGCCGGCGCCCGGTTCCGGTCGCTCGAAGGGTATCGGGCCGAGTTCCGGCAGCAGCACGAAGCCGGTGAAGGAATCGAGCGAGGCAGGCATGATCTGCTGGCCGAAGCCTTCGGAAGGTGTCCGGCCCGCAAGGCTCGTCTGGATGGCCGGTGCCGGCGCCTCGGCAATCGCCATCGGAGAGGAAGCGGGCAACGGAACGACCGCGGGATCGGCCGAGGCGACCATCACGCCGCTCGCGATCTGGCCGCCCGGATCGACCTGCGGGAAGCGGTCGCCCTTCTTGATGTACGACGCCATCAGATAGGGCATGTCGTGCCCGTCCATGCGGGCCGGGCCGACATATTGCACGCGCACCTTGCCGGTGCCGCTGTGGGTCATGTCGAGAAGATCGGCGGTCTTGTTCGAAAGGTCGATGATACGGTCGGAATGGAAGGGGCCGCGGTCGTTGACGCGCACGATGACCGAATTGCCGTTCTCGGTATTCGTTACCCGCGCGTAGCTCGGCAAAGGCAATGTCGGATGCGCGGCGGAAAGGTAGAACTGGTCGTAGACCTCGCCGTTGGCGGTCTTGCGTCCGTGGAAAGCCGAGCCGTACCAGGAGGCGATCCCCACCTTGTCGTATCGGGGATTTTCCTTGGGCACATAGACCTTGCCCCTGACGACGTAAGGATCGCCGACGAGATAGCGCCCGCCGCCCTTCGGAATGTTCTTGCCGGTGGCGACGCGCGGGCTCGCCTTCACGCCGTATTCGGATTCGGAGAAATATTCCTTGCCGTGGCGGGTCTTCTTCTTGCCGTCAGTGCTCGCGCACGATGCCACACTCACACAGAGGACCGACAAGGCGATCCACCTTGCACCGCTCCTCACAGCTCCACCGCGATCGAAACTCATACGCCCCACTTGTTCGTTCACGCTGCGGCAAACAGCTCCGCCAATCGACCAGGAACGACGCCCCTCTTCCCGGTCCATTCGGCTATATCAGAAAGATAAACTTGTCGACAACATGGCAGAGGGGGCGCAAAGTGTCGCAACTTTGTTCTATGATGCAAGATCAATGGTTAACGGCCGGTAAATTATACCATGCCGGACGCCGCCTTCGGCTTCCTCTTCCCTTAGCGGAAGGCATTTGACGTTAGGCAATATTCAAAGCGCCCTCACCGCCCGATTTTCACACCGCCATCGGCGAACGCTCTTGCCAAGCTTCACGTCATTGCGCATAACGCAGTCGCTGGATGGGTGGCCGAGCGGTTTAAGGCACCGGTCTTGAAAACCGGCGTAGGTGAGAGCCTACCGTGGGTTCGAATCCCACCCCATCCGCCAACCAAATTCCTTTTACGTGCCTACGCATCCCAAAAGGCCTTGATCTCATGGCCTTTTCCGCGCCGGCTATTCGCCTCAGTTTCCATCGCTTTCCGCCACTTCCTAACCAAGCGTGGGCACCGCTGCGGGCACCGACGCCAAACAATATGGGCATTGCGGAACCGCGCGAGTGCTTAAAGATACGTGTGAAGATGCCGTTCGCGACCCGCCACTACCGCCCCCAGAGACGTTGCGCGGAATCAATTTGAGGTTGACTATCGCTCGGCGGATTGGAGGTGCGTATGAGTGGCGACCACCTGAATAACGAGATTTCTGTTTCCGGCGAGCTGACTGATCGCGGGCTTAGGGCAAGCGCCAAGTCTCGAACAGCGGCGGCATTCGACCGATTAGTCGGAAACATACTCGACTGGCCCAATACCTTCGTCGAGGCAGATACGGTGAAGCGCCGGGCGCGCATGGAGGCGGAAACCAAGATCATCCAAGCGGCCACTGCGCGTGCAGTGGAGCTGATCGGCACGGACGATGCTTTCGCGGCACGGGCGCTCGCCGGTCAGTTTGGCGATTTTGCGCGAAAGCAGCTAAACAGGGATGCGGTGGCATCTATAGCGCTTGAAGACCTGAGGACTACCCCACCGACGGCCGAAGAAGCCGCCTCCGGCCCCGATGAACTCACTGACGAATTTATGGATCGCTTCCAGGGCTACGCCGAGGAAGCAAGCACTGAGGAGCTTAGAGAGCGCTGGGGGCGCGTGCTTGCATCGGAGATACGGAAACCCGGGACGTTTTCTCGGAAGGTGATGCGCGCCGTTGACGAGTTATCCAGCGATGTGGCGGTCGAGTTCGAGTCCTTGTGCCTCAGCAGAATAAGAGAGGGCTCAATTGTCAGGGAATTCGCCGGTGAGATACCGTTCGATCGGCGATCCAAGCTGGTCGAGGCCGGCTTGATCGTAGAACCTGGCTTAACGGGTCAAGTGACGCTGTTCGGCCAAGGCAAATACGGCACGGAGGATGCATTCATCCTTCCTCTAAAAGGCTGGGCGATAGCTATCGAAAAATCATACTCCCCGCCTAGTGCCTCCCCACTCGTTTGTCAGCACAACGATACAATTGGGCTGAAAGTTTACGCTCTCACGGGCGTCGGTGAGGCACTTTCGACCATCCTACCGGACCACCGAGACAAAACATATTTGCGGCTATTCCGAGCATTGCACGAAACTGCTGCCGACAAGTTTCACTGTTTCCGCGAAGTCAACGGCGCCTTCGAAGAGGTCGCCTTTCCAGCCCATCCAGTGCCCGGAGCTGGCTAATCGGGGCGGTCAGATGATCAACCTGCGAGCCGAAAACTCGAACCTCCCAAGGCAATCTCCACCATCCTCCCCAAAAACCGGAGGGAGCGCCCCGGCGGACCGGACCGGACGCCCCCTCCGGGGGCTACCGCTTATGCTCGGCGGCGAGTTCTCGGGCGCCCAAGGCGGACGAAGGCGGAATGAGCTGCCAGAGGGCGGACAGTCCGACCAGCACGTAGACCGCTCCGGCAAGCAGCGAGCCCGCGCCGAAGATCGCGGCGACGAGATCGAAGCCGAAGAGGCCCACCAGCCCCCAGTTGAGCCCGCCCACGATGACGAGGGCGGTGTCAGCACGTTGATGAAGGTCATGTCTGTTCTCGTCGTTCACCGTCTTCGCCTCGTCGAGCCCCGCGACATCCGCGGCCGTCACCTTGCCGGGGACGACGTGGTAGGTCAGGATTACGGTAAGCTTCTGCTTGTTCTCGGGCTTCAGCAGACCCTCTATCCCGAATTCCCGGCCGACGCGCCGCCGTCGGAGCCGCACCGGCACGGCAGCGCGGAGTTCATCTACGTGCTGAGCGGCCGCCTCTCGGTCGATGTCGACGGGGAGGAAAACGTGCTTCATGCCAGCGATGCGATCTATTTCGATTCCGGCGTGCCCCACAGCGACCGCCGCGAAGGCGTCGTCGCCTGCAAGGCTCTGGTGGTCACGGCTCCTTAAGCTCGACCGACGTCCAGGGCAGCGCCCCGAAGCCCTCAACCGCGGCCCGGACGCGCCTGTCCGTCCCTCGACGTCGCCCGCCGCCTGCCGCGTTTGCCCGCAACATCCACCAGACGCCGAAAGGTCGGGCACTCCATGTGCGAGGGCGCCGGGCAGTCGGCGACATGGCGCAGCGTGTCGCGGAGCGCCGAAAGCTCCTGGATCTGCCGGTCGAGGTCGTCGGCCTTCTGATGCAGCACGTCACGCGGCAATTCCGGCATGCCGTTGCGGCCGAACATCCCCGCGATCTCTTCGAGCGAGAATCCGGCCGAGCGCCCCATCGCGATCAGCTTCAGTTGCAGCAGCACCTCCGGCGGAAACTGGCGACGCAGGCCGTGCCGCGACACCGAGGCGATCAGCCCCACCTCCTCGTAGTAGCGCAGTGCCGAGGGCGCCACTCCGCTTGCCGCCGCGACCTCTCCGATATCGAGAAATTTCATGCTTGACCTCAAGTTGACTTGAAGTCGTAGCCTGCTCCTGAATGGCAAATCACGCAAGGGGCAAGTCGATGAAACAGGAAGAAACAGACAGGAACAAACGGACGGGAATGGTCGCGGCGACCCTCGCGCTAGCAATGCTGCTTGCCTCGCTCGGCACCAGTATCGCCAACATTGCGCTGCCGACCCTTGCTACGGCGTTCTCCGCCTCTTTCGGCGCCGTGCAGGCGGTCGTCGTGGCCTATCTCGGAGGGTTGACGGCAGCGGTGGTCGTCGCCGGGCGCCTCGGCGATGTCCACGGACTCAAACGCATGCTCGTCGCCGGGCTCGGCCTCTTCGCCGTCGCCTCGCTGATCTGCGGTCTCGCGCCGAGCCTGCCGCTGCTCATCGCCGCGCGGGCCGTGCAGGGTATCGGCGCGGCATTCCTCATGACGCTTTCCATGGCGCTGATCCGCGAGACGGCGGGCGAGGCGCGGGTCGGCCGGGCGATGGGCTTGCTCGGCACCATGTCCGCTCTCGGAATGGCCCTCGGCCCGGTGCTCGGCGGCATGCTGGTCCCGGTGACGGGATGGCGCGGCGTCTTCCTCGTTCAGGCGCCGCTCGCGGGGCTCGCGCTCATCCTCGCCATCGCCGTTCTGCCGGCCCGCGCGGGCGCGAAGAGGTCTGCGCCGAGCACATGGGCCGCGTTCGAGGGCAGCATCGTGCCGAACCTCGTCATCAACCTCGCCGTCGCAGCCGTCATGATGACGACCCTGGTCGTCGGCCCCTTTTATCTGGGCTTCGGTCTCGGCCTCAAAGACATCCTGGTCGGCCTCGTCATGTCGGTCGGTCCGGTGATCTCGATCTTCAGCGGGGTTCCCTCCGGCCGGCTGGTCGATGCCTGGGGAACGGGCCGGGTGCTTGCAGCCGGCCTGCTGGCTCTGGCGGCCGGCGCCTTCCTGCTGGCGCTCCTGCCGGATGCGATCGGCCTCGGCGGCTACGTGCTGGCCATCGCCGTCCTGACGCCCGGCTATCAGCTTTTCCAGGCCGCCAACAATGTCGCGACGCTCGCCGGCGTGCCGGGGGATCGCCGTGGCACCGTCTCGGGGCTGCTCGGCCTGTCGCGCAATATCGGCCTCGTCGCCGGCGCCTCGGTCATGGGCGCGGTCTTTGCGCTCGGCGCCGGCACGGAGGATCTCGCCCATGCCGCCCCGGCGGCGATCGCAGCCGGCATGCGGCTCACCTTTCTCGCCGCCGGCGGCCTGATGATTGCGGCGATCGCCATCGTCGGTCTCGCCGTCCGTCCGTCACAATAGCGTCTTCCGCCCGTTCAGCACATAGGCGACCGCCTCCAGGATGACGCCGTTGGTGTTGACGTCGCTGTAGTTCGCGGTCGGCCGGCCGGTCGCGGCATAGATGCCGGAGGCGAAGCCGAGGCCGGGGATCCGTCCCCTTTCCCGCACATGGGAAACGAGGCGGGCGGAATAGGCGTTCGGGCGGACCGCGTTCCAGAGATAGGCGCCCTTGCAGTTCACCACCTCGAGCACGCGGCGCATCGCCGGCGTCTCGTAACGCCCCCGGTCGGCCATCGCCTCCAGCGTCCACGGATCCTCCTCGGCCTCCACGTCGAAACCCTGGTAGACGAACCACGGAGCCCGGTCGATCGAGCTTTCCGAGACGCAGACGAACCGGCCCGTCCTGTGATATTCGTCGGCCTGTGCGGTGAAGAGCACGTCCGAGATCACCTGCGCCGCCTCGGAGGCACCGAGCTCCATCGCCTCCAGCGTGTGCGGCTCGGCGCCGACCGCGCCGATGTCGGCGACCCTGCCGAGAATGCGCATGCGCCGGTCGGTCGCGACATCCCCCGATTCCGGCGCGTAGGGCGTGTCGACCTCCATGCCCCAGAGCGCGAAGCCGCGGGCGGCGTAGTGGGCGTAGTTCGAGCGGAAATAGGTTCTCCACGCCCCGTCGTCGATGTCGTGCAGTCGCCGTTCGTAGACCGTCGCCGCGAGATCCCAGCGCGCCACCACGGCGGCGACCTCTTTCTCGAGCCCGCGGCTTTCGAAGAGTTTCAGGGCGACCAGCAGCCGGCCGGTGTCGGATGCGTTGTAGCTGTTTTCCACCGGCCCGCCGCGCCGTGTGGACAGGTTGGCCTGCGGCAGCCGGACCTTGCCGATGCGCGTCGCAGGCAGGCTCTTCAGGATCTTTCCCGCCGCCTCGGCAAATTCGTCATCCGTGGCGAGCCCGATCGAATGGGCGCCGGCAAGCCCGAACATCTGGCTGGCGATGTCCCACATGGTGACGGAGGAATAAGGAACGACGCTGTCACCGGAAGCCTCCGCGCTTGCCGGGGCGAGGCCGGTCTGCTTGTCCGAAAGCCGGGTGAAATATTGCCAGGCGAGCTCGGCATCCGCCTGGAGGCGCCCCTTTTCGGCGGCATCGATCGTCTCCGCACCCGCCCCGCCTTCGGCAAAGCGCATCCGGTCGGATCGTCTCAGCCGCTCGAAGATCGGGTCGCGGCCGACGAGCGCCTCGCCGTATGCGCCGAGCCCCGTCATGTGAATGCCCGTGCGGGTGGAAAGCCCTGCAAGGATCCCGGCGATCACTTCGCCTGCCCCCTCGGCGGCGAGTGCTCCCTTCCCGACGACCACCAGTGCGTCGCTATCCGGCCCGAGCCGCGCATTCAGCGCGTCCACAAGCTCCGACCCGTCGCCGATCCGCCCGCCGTCGATGCGCAAAGCGACCGGCACGTCGAGAAGCCCGTTCTCGTCGAGCCCTGCCGCCCTCGCCTCCCTTTCGCCGAGCGCGGCGCGCACCGCGATGCCGGCCGAGGTCAGCAATGCCGCTTCCGGTCCTTCCTTCTCCGTCACCGCGCAGGTCACCGGTACGGCCTCGCTGATCGGCCGGTCGAGATCGAAGGCCGCACCCGCGGCGGCCCGCACCGCCTGCCAGGCGGGCGTCTCAGGGTCGGCGCCGAGCATCGGGCAGTCCGCCCCGCCGGCCGCCGCCGACCCGTCCGACCGCGAAAAGGCGATTCCCGCCGCCGTCAGCGCCTTGAGGAAGGACGCCTCCACGTCGGCGGGCACGGTACCGGAGCCGATGTCGAGATGAAGCGCGATCTCGCGCGAAAAGGCCTCGGAACGCAGGTAGAATTCCGAGGGCAGGACCGTCGCGATCTTTCCCTCGTCCTCGGCCTGCGCCAGGAAGCCGGCGAGCGTCGCAGCCTGGCTCTCGAGACGTTCGCCGTCGAGACGCGCGAGATCCGCAAGCGAGACATAGAGCACCAGCGGCTCGTCACCCGCCATCCGCTGCGTGATCCGGGACCGCCGCTGGTCGAGCGCCGAGAGCGAGGCGAGACGCAGGCCGCCGGCGACGTGCATGATGCCGTTGCTGGTCTCGGAATAGGTTGTCGGCGCATCTTCCTTCGGCATGACGAGAACGGTGCGGAACCCGCCGGCCCTGACGCCGGAGAGCGTCGGCACCTCGGTCCCCGTCTGCCGGCATAGCATGGTGCGGCAGGCGGGATAGCGCGCCGCTCCGCTCGCCGCCTCGGCGTCCGCCTGTGAGGCAAGGCCGGTAAACCGCGCCTGGGCCGCGCCGGCACGCCGCATCTGGAAATAGACCCGCTCCGTTTCCATGCCGGGCAGGAGGGCGATCGGCTCGAACATCCCGCCATACGCTGCCCGCAGCGTAAGCGCCGCGCCGATCGTCTCGTCGGATGCATCGGCCGCCAGCGCCAGTCCCAGGGGCACGTTGAGACGGATGATCGCCTCGGCCACGATACGCAGCCTGTCCGGCGCAGGCACGCCGTCCGTTCCGTCCAGCACCAGCATGAAGGGCGTGTACGCCGCCTGCGCCGAGGCCGCTCCGGCGGCGAGGAAACGCGCCCCGACGGCACCGACGAACAGCGATTGCAGGACTTCACGGCGGGTCAAACGCATGGGCTG
>DATGWU010000443.1:0-2376 GCA_035299345.1 Rhizobium sp. | reverse complement strand
CTGTACCCAGAGTGCCTCACCCAAGGCAAGTGGTTCGATCGTCCAACCGGCTGTGCGAGGGCTGTGTCGTGGGGAGAAGTGCCTGCGCGTTTGTGCTGACGCAAAGAGGCTCCTCCACGTCTCGGGAGGTCGAAGACCTGCGAGCCGTAACGCGGCTTGTGCGTAAAAGGCTCGGGCTGACGCCCAGCTTCTGTCGAAACACCGTCGTGAGGTGAGCATGGGAGGAAAACCCGGCCGCCAGTGCGACCGTGCTCAGATCCTCGGCCCCGGCGGCAATCAGGGCCCGGGCTCGCCCGATCCTTCGGTCGAGAATATACGCATGAGGCGAGCGGCCGGTCGCCTGCCTGAAGGCCCGGGAAAAGAAGCCGGCGGAAAGGCCGAGTTCATTGGCGAGGTCCTGCACTGTCAGCATTCGGTTGAGACGGGACTCGATGATCTCGTCGAGCCGCCGCAGACGCTGCGCCGTCATCCATCGTGCGCCGTCCCTTGACGGCGGACCGGGCTGCATTTGGCAGGAAAGCCGCTCGATCAGAACGTTCATCAACGCTTCGCAATGAATGGGTTCGGCAGCGGGAACGGCGAGAAGCAGGCCTCTCATCGCATGCGCGGCCGCGATCGCGGCTGGATCCATGCGATCGCTGAAGGGCACGTCGACAGCCTCGTCGAGATCAAAGCCCGTCACAGCAAGATACTCTCCGCCCGCAGGTGACCGCGAGTAGACGTCGCAGCCCTCCGGCACATAGGCAAGACCGTTCGGTGTCGCACGAAACGGGCGGACGCGGTCGCCGGCATAGGCATGCACGCCCTCCTGACTGTCGAAGGCAAAGCCGAGCAAGGGGCGCTCCGCCGTGTAGCGGGCCTCGTAGGGTTGGCGCGGCAGCAGCTCCGCCGTCCAGCGCCCGACCGTCACCCGCCGTGTCGGCTCGACCCTCAAAGCCACAGTTCCTTCCATACGCTCATCTACCCTCCGGACCAGGTTCAGACGACCTTTTACGTCAGGAATCTGAAAGCGTCACGCATCCGGGCATGTCAGTCTTGCGGCCTCGAACAGAAACGGAGCGACATATGAAGCAGTTCACCCGCACGGACATCGAGGAGGCCGCCGCGCTCGTCTATCGCCACATGCCGCCCACGCCGCAATATGCGTGGCCGCAACTTTCAAGCGATGTCGGGGCGACTGTTTGGGTGAAGCACGAAAACCACACGCCGGCAGGCGCGTTCAAGGTTCGCGGCGGTATCACCTTCATGGACTGGCTCCGCCGCGCATTGCCGGAGACCCGGGGGATCGTCACCGCGACGCGCGGCAATCACGGTCAGAGCCAGGCACGTGCCGCCCGTGCTTGCGGCCTCGAAGCCCGAATTGTCGTACCGCACGGCAATTCCGTCGAGAAGAACGCCGCCATGCGCGCCTGGGGCGGCGAGGTCATCGAGTTCGGCAAAGATTTCGACGAGGCGCGAACCGAAGCCCGGCGGCTTGCCGCCGAGACTGGCTATTTTCTCGTGCCGCCTTTCCATGAGGAGATCGTCCGTGGCGTCGCGACCTACGCATTGGAGTTCTTCACCGCCGTGCCCGACCTCGACGCGGTCTATGTGCCGATCGGCTGTGGCTCCGGCATCTGCGGCGTCATTGCCGCGCGCGATGCACTCGGCCTCAGGACCGAGGTAATCGGTGTGGTCTCGGCCCAGGCACCGGCCGCGAAGCTTTCCTTCGAAGCGGGACGGCTGATCGAGACGGACACGGCGCTGACCTTCGCCGACGGCATGGCCGTTCGCGTGCCCGTGGAGGACGCGTTTGCGGTTTACGCGAAGGGAGCGTCCCGCATCGTCGCCGTCACCGATGACGAAGTGGCCGAGGCCATGCGTATCCTCTATCGCACCACCCACAATGTCGCCGAGGGAGCAGGTGCCGCGCCGCTCGCCGCCCTTCTCCAGGAGCGCAACGCCATGCGCGGGAGGAGGACCGGCATCATTCTCAGCGGCGCCAATGTGGATGCCGACCTCTTCCGGATGGTGCTGGCGGGGGAGACGCCGCGGGTTGCGTGAGCCGTTCGTCACTTCAACGGAACGGCAAGCCCGCGCTTCAGCGTCTTCAGCACGACGTGGGTGGTGAATTTGCGGACATTCGGGTTCTCGTTCACCAGCCGCTCGGCGAGGGTGTCGAAATCGTCGATCGATCCACAGACGACGACGAGCGTGTAGTCGCCGCGGCCGGTGATGCACCAGGCTTCCTGCACCTCCGGCGTCCTCGCAATCCACTGATGAAGGTTGGCCATGAGCTCCGGCCGGTCCCGCTCGAGTTCGAGCTCGACAAGCAGGGTGACGCCGAGTCCCACCCTTTTCGGGTCGACGATCGAGACGTCGCCGAGGATGACCTTC
>DATGWU010000442.1:0-2382 GCA_035299345.1 Rhizobium sp. | reverse complement strand
CCCCGCCTCGTATTCCTCACTCGCCTGGCGCCAATGGCGATCGTGCTCGCCCTCCGGCCGCCCTTCCTGTTCCCAGATTTCATAGGCTCGGCTACGCACGTACTCGTCCCTGTCTTGCTGTTGCATTGTCGCTCTCCAGTCCCGGTTAGGTCTGCGCTTGAAAGGAAGATGCTCAAGAAGTCTCTGGCGACACGCTGCTCGCTGAACACGTCCGAACCGACGAAGCGGTGTCGATCTGCGAGGACGTCAGCTTCTGTTCTCCATCCCGCGCGCTCGCGTTTCGAGAGTGTCGTCTCGGCGGAAGGCGTCGTTCCTCTCGGTCTTCGCGGCCACGGGATATCTCCCATCATAGCCTCGCAATGGTCTGGAAACGCAAAGCCGAGCTTTGCGTTCCAACCCAAGTTCTGATCACGGAACTGACGGATCGAACGATGTTCCATTATCCCGGCGAATCGTCCCAGGCAGGGACAGACGCCGGATCGGCCGTGCGCCTTACTGCCCGAAGACGTGGGCCGCACCCGCGTCGAACGTCAGCCAGACGGGGCTGCCGCGCTGGACACCCGACATCGCCTCGTGGCCGAACGGCACGCGCACCGAGATCGACGTGCTCTCCCCGGTACGGGTCGATACATGGATGTTGTTGCCGAGGAAGGTAATGTCCTCCACCGTGGCCGCCAGACCGCGGTCTGTCTCGCGGCCGGATAGCGAAATGCGCTCGGGCCGCAGCATCAGCTCGACCTTCGCCTGGCCAGCCGGCGCTCCGTGCAGTGGCACGTCGCAGACGGTCAGATCGTCGCCGAGCGAGACGTCGGCGCGACCGTTGCGGGTGGCAAGCAGACGACAGGGTATGAAGTCGCTGTCGCCGATGAATTCCGCGACGAAACGGGTCGCAGGATTGGCATAGAGCTCCTCGCCCGTGCCGATCTGGTCGATCACGCCCCTGGAGAAGACCGAGATGCGGTCAGACAGACGCAAGGCTTCCTCCTGATCGTGGGTAACGTAGAGAACCGTCACCTCCGTCTGCTGGTGGATGCGGCGGATCTCGTACTGGATCTCCTCGCGCAGTTTCTTGTCGAGCGCCGAGAGCGGCTCGTCCATCAGCAGCACCGGCGGGTCGTAGGCGAGTGCTCGCGCAAGCGCGACACGCTGCTGCTGACCGCCCGACATCTGCGCCGGCCGCCGGTCCTCGAAGCCTTCGAGGCGCACGAGGGAAAGCATCTGCCGTACGCGTTCCGTCACCGCCGCCTTCGACCAGCCACGAACCTTCAGCGGGAATGCGATGTTGTCGCCAACCGAAAGGTGCGGGAAGAGCGTGTAGCGCTGGAAGACCATACCGATGTTGCGGCGGTGCGACGGCGTGTCGAGGATCGTTCGGCCGTCGAGGAGAATATCGCCGCGCGTCGGCTGTTCGAAGCCGGCAAGGATGTACAATGTGGTGCTCTTGCCCGAACCGGAGGGGCCGAGAAACGTCATGAACTCGCCGCGCCCGACTTCGAGCTTCACGTCGTGGACGGCAACGACGGGACCGTACTCCTTGCGAATATTCCGGATTTCGAGAAAGGGCTTCATGCTTTCAGTCCTCTTTTAAGGGCGGCGGCGAGCAGCATCAGGACAAGGGTGACGAGGATGAGCAGCGTCGAGGCGGCGGCGATCACCGGCGTCAGATCCTGGCGCAGCGTTGCCCAGATCTTCACCGGCAGCGTCTGAAGTGTCGGGCTCGCCATGAAGATCGCGAGCACCACCTCGTCCCAGGAAGTCAGGAACGAGAAGATCGCGGCGGAAAAGACGCCATGGCCGATGCAGGGCAAGGTGATCAGGAGCTTCGCCCTGAGCGGGGAGGCCCCGCAGAGCACCGCAGCGTCCTCGATCGACTTGTCGAATCCTTCGAGTGCCCCAGTGAGCGCAAGGATGGAAAACGGCAAGGCGACGACGAGATGGGCGATGACGAAGCCGGTCGTCGTGCCGGCCAGCCCGACCCTCAGGAAGAAGGCGTAGAGGGCGACAGCGAGCACCACAACCGGCAGGATCATGGGCGTCATGAAGAGAGCCCTCAGCGCATTGCGGCCCACGAAGGTGCCACGCACCAGCCCGAAGGAGGCGACGAGGCCGATCAGCACAGAAAGCACGGTGACGACAACCGCAATGCGGAAACTCGTCCAGGCGGATTCGAGCCAGCGCGGATCGGCGAACAACGCTCCGTACCATTTCAGCGTCCAGGATGGTGGCGGAAAGATCAGCCATTGCGACGAGCCGAACGACAATGCGGCGATGAAGAGGATGGGCAGGAGCAGGAACGCGGATGTGAGCGTCGTGACCGCCACCAGGAACCACTTCCAGCTTCCGAGGCTTTCGAAATTGAGCAGCATGTCAGTTCCTTTCCCC
>DATGWU010000441.1:0-15333 GCA_035299345.1 Rhizobium sp. | reverse complement strand
CCCAGGCGTCCGGATCGCCTTCTGCGACCGGCCCGCCGATATAGGCCCCTGCATTCGCGTGGAAGATATCGAGACCGCCGGCGACATCGAGGATCCGCGGCAGCATGCCGGAGACTTCCGCGCCGTTCAGGAGGTCGACGACCAGTGGCCGCGCTCTTTCGCCGAGTTCGGCGCAAAGCGCGTCGAGCTTCGCTCTGGCGCGGTCGATCAGCACCACAGTCGCACCTTCTGCAATAAGCGTGCGTGCGCATGCGAGCCCGATGCCCGATGCCGCCCCGGTGATCGCGGCAATCTTGCCCTTCATGAGTTCGGTCATGGTTGTTCTCCAGTCTTCTTGTTCAGGCGCGGCCATGGCTGACGCGCGAGCGGCGGGCAAGCGAGTCGACGATGACGGCAATCGCGAGCACGGCGCCGGTGATCATGTAACGCAATGACGAGCTGAGGTTCAGGAGCGTCAAGCCGTTCGAAATCGCCTGGATGACGATGATGCCGAGGAGCGCCGAATAGGCGCTGCCGCGACCGCCAAACAGGCTCGTTCCCCCGATGACCGCCGCGGCAATCGCGTTCAGGTTGACGTCGCCCGTTCCCGCCTGCTGGCTGGACGAGGCAAGCCTCGAGGCCGAGAGGATGCCGCCGAGCGTGGCAAGCGTCGAGCACAGCATGAAGGCGCTGAGATAGATCCGCCGCACATTGATGCCCGAGCGTCGCGCGGCTTCCCGGTTTCCACCGACGGCGAACATCGAGCGACCCCACTTGGTCTTGGTGAGCGCATAGTTGAGCACCACGACCAGTAGGACGAAGAGGCCGAACATCCACGGCACGCCACGACCGACGTTGAGATAGTAGATGGCACCTTCGAGTGCGAGCGTCAGAACTGCTGCCTTGAGGACGAGCGTGCTGACGGGCCGGGAGGAGAGATTGACGGTCTGCCGGCGCCGGCGGACGGCAAGCCCTGCGACGATGATGACCGCTCCGGGCGCCAGCGCCAGCAGATGCGCAAGCCATGCCGGCATCACCAGGATCTGGCCGAAGCGGACGAGCGGCGAGGCGTAGGGCAGGTTGATGCTGCCGGTCGGTCCGAGAATATAGAGCTGCATCCCGAGCAGCGCGAGCAGGCCAGCAAGCGTGGCAACGAAACTCGGCATCCCGAGACGGGTATAGAGAAGCGCATAGAGCGCGCCGACGGCGGCCCCGGTCGCGAGTGCAAGACCGATCGCAAGCAGCAGCGGCACGCCCGTGTTCACCCAGAGCACGCCGATGATGGCCGATGCCAGTCCGCTCATCGATCCGACGGAAAGATCAATTTCCCCGAGCAGCAGGACGCAGACGATGCCAAGCGAAATGATCCCGACGGTTGCGCAGTCGAACAGCAGGTTGACGAGGTTGTTCGGCGCCAGGAAGATCGGATTGAGGATGCTGAAGACGGTCGAGATGACGACGAGCCCGACCGCAACGGGCAGCATTCCGAGGTCGCCGGAACGCACTCGCCCGATGAAGGCGCGGATCATGCCGGAGATTCCCTCGGCATGCGTCACGCGCTCGTCGCTGCGATCGAGTGCCTTTGAGGACGTGCGGCTTTGATTGGACATGTCGTTACTCATGCTGGGTTTCCACCGAGGTCGGCGCGCTCGCCGGACTTGCGATCGATCCGGCGCGAGACTGCGTTCTCCGTGGCGCCGGTGATGGCCGCCACGAGTTCATGGTTGGAGGCATTCGGGCTGAAGACACCGTTGTTGCGCCCGAGCCGGAGAACGACGATGCGATCTGCCACCGCGCGAACATCCTCCATGTTGTGGCTGATGATGATGACCCCGAGACCGCGCTCGCGCACCCGCTCGATAAGGTTCAGCACCTCGGCTGTCTGGGCGACACCGAGTGCAGCTGTCGGCTCATCGAGCATGATGATCTTGGGGTCGAGCAGCAGAGAACGGGCAATGGCTACCGTCTGGCGCTGACCACCCGAGAGAGAAGCGATCGGCTCACGCACGGAAGGGATCCGCGCCGCGAGTTCCCTGAGCAAGGTCCAGGCGCGCACCTCCATCGAAACCTCGTCGAGGTTCCACGGCGACATCTCGTGACCGAGGAAGAGGTTGGCGACGACATCCAGGTTTTCGCACAGGGCAAGATCCTGGAATACGGTCGCAATTCCGAGTTCGAGAGCACGGCTCGGACTGTCGAGGGCAACTTCCTTGCCGCAAAATTCGATCCGTCCCGCACTCGGCTGATGAACACCGGCAAGAATCTTGATCAGCGTGGACTTGCCCGCGCCATTGTCGCCGACGAGCGCGACGACCTCGCCGGCCTTGACCTCGAGTTCGATGTCGGTCAGGGCGGAGACCGCGCCGAAGTTCTTCGAGACGTTGCTCAGTTTCAGGATGGTCATACCCTTTTCGGGCACGCCGCTATCGTTTCGCACCATGACAACACGCTCTTTTTACAGATCGGAAGCGCCCGGCCGGAGCAAGCTCCGACCGGACACCTTGGGAGGTAACATTACTGGGTAATGCCGAGCTTCTTGCAACCCTCGGCGTACTCGCCGGTGCAGATCTCTTCAGGCGTCTGGATACCTTTGTCGAAGATCTCAGCCTTGATGTTCTCCGCCGTGACGACCGCCGGCACGAAGAGTTCGGAGGCGGTGTTGTAGAGCGTCGTCTTGGCTTCGGGAGTCTCCCCCTTCAGCAGCTTGACGGCAACATTGGCGGCGGCGGCAGCGACGATTTCGGACGGCTTCGAAATCGTGTTGTACTGGTCGCCCGAGATGATCAGCTGCAGGGCCGCGATCGTCGCGTCGTTGCCGGTGACCGGCGGAACAGGATTGACGCCGGCTGCCTTGAAGGCTGCGATCGCGCCACCGCCGGTGCCGTCATTGGCCGCGACCACGCCCTTGATGTCGGCACCGAAGCGGGTGATCTGGCCGGCCGCCCACTCCTGCGCCTTCGGCGGCGCCCATTCCGGGGTGTCGAATTCGGCAAGCGTCTTGTAGCCCGAGTCCTTCAGACCGCGATGGATGCCGTCGCGGATGAGGCCGGCAGCAGCGTCGGTCGGCGAGCCGTTGATCTGCAGCACACCCGAGCCTTCCGGAACACTGGAGGCCTTCAGATGATCGACGAGCGACTTGGCGATCGCATAGCCGATGCCCTCGTTGTCGAACGAAACGTAGAAGTCAGCGGGTTTGTCCGGGATCGGGCGGTCATAGGCGACGACCTTGACGTCCTGGGAATGGGCGATTTCGACGAGAGCCGCAGCCGCCGCGGAGTCGACCGGATCGAGCACGATCACCTTCGCACCCTGGGCGATCACCGAGTTGAACTGCTGCTGCTGCAGAGCCGCGTCAGCATTGGCGTTCTGGTAGATGACGGTGCAGCTCGCGCAGAGCTTTCCCATCTCAGCCTTGAAGCCCGGATAGTCGTGTTCCTCGTAACGGGTTGATGCCTGATCGGGCATCAGAAAGGCGACCGTCGCAGCTTCCTGCGCCGACGCGGAACCGGCAAACATCGCGGCAGCGCCGACCGTTGCCATGAGCATCGAACGAACTTTCATCTTACTCTCCTCCTTGAATGGGCGAACCCGTTTCGAGAGACACAATCCAGGTATTTGCCCCTGCTTTCGTCATCACGGACCGGAACGTGACGGACGGCCGCAATTCTGCGTTCGTCGCCGATCCTCTCGACGCCGTTCTCGGTGACAGTTTCTGCCGGACAACTCCCGGTCGACCCTCCTTAGCCAACCAAATTCATCGATTGCGCAACGTTGCTCAATCGATGAAGCAAGAATTGCCACTTTCATTCTTTGATGTCAAGTTGGCTTTCACAGGAGGACTTCGTGATTCAGCGACGACCAGCAAAGAAGACCACGATCTACGATCTTGCCGATCTCGCCGGGACCTCGGCGAGCGCGGTGAGCGCAGTGCTCAACGGCACCTGGAAGAAGCGCCGGATCAGTAGCCAGCTCGCCGAGAAAATCACCCGGCTCGCCCAGGAACAGGGCTATGCCGTCAACATGCAGGCAAGCCTGCTGAGGCGGGAGAAGTCGAAGATCATCGGAATGATCGTGCCCAAATACGACAATCGCTACTTCGGCTCGATCGCCGAAACCTTCGAAGCCATGGCGCGCGAGCGGGGGCTGTTCCCGATCGTTACCTGCACCCGTCGAGATCCCGACCTCGAGGTGGAGGCGGCACGCACGATGCTCTCTTACCAGGTGGAATGGCTGATTGCGACCGGCGCAACAAATCCGGACCGCATTACCGACATCTGCCTTACATCCGGCGCCCACAGCATCAATCTCGACCTGCCCGGCTCAAAGGCACCGTCGGTCATTTCGGACAACTTTGCCGGCGCGCGGGAGCTGACCCGGCGAACCCTCGTCAATTGCCGCAACAAGCTCGGCGAGGCCACGCCCTTGCTCTTCATCGGCGGTCGTGGGTCCGATCACAATACGGCCGAACGCGTCCGCGGGTTTCGCGCAGCGCACGAGGAGATGGGCGTTCCGATCGATGAGCGCCACATCCTCACCTGCGGCTACGCGCCGGAAAAGGCAGAGAACTCGCTCGCCGTGCTTGCCGCCTCCGAGGGCCCCCTGCCCCGGGGCATGTTCGTCAACTCGACGATCTCGCTCGAAGGCGTGATGCGCTGGATCAAAACCTCCCACCATTTCGAAGGCCGGTTGCCGATTATCGGCTGCTTCGACTGGGATCCCTTCGTCGCACTTCTCGGCCATGACGTCGAAATGGTCCGGCAGGACGTGAAAGGCATGCTCGACGCTGTCTTCACAATCATCGACAAGGGCGGCTCGGAAAAGGCGCTGATCGAGGTTGCACCGACGTTTGCGTGAGTCCTACGCCGTGGCCGGGTGAAGCGAGTTTCACCCACACGCCGAGAAATACGCCTTTGGGCAGTTAGCGCGAGCGCGCACGAGGAAGCGGCGATATCAGTCCGACACTCCCGCGGCCGCTGGAGGAGCACCGTCGGTCCGGATTTCGAGCGATGCCAGGCCACCGGCGGGGTAAATCGCGTGCACGGGTTCACGGCCGGGTGTCAGCGTGAACTGCGCGATCCCGTTCAACAGCTCATCAATCATCACCCGGAGCTGCATCCTCGCCAGGCCTGCGCCGGGGCACACGTGAACGCCGGCGCCATAGAGCAGATTTGGCGATTGATCGCGGTCAGGACGGTATTGATCAGCGTCCTCGAAGACGGCCGGATCGCGGTTCACCGATGCCCAGATCACCGTCACCCTGTCGCCTGCCTCGATCTGGCGGTCGCCGATGACGACTGCTTTCGTGGCGGTGCGCCGGTTCGATATCAGAGGACCATTGAGACGGAGAATCTCCTCGATCGCGAGCGGAAGGCGCGTGCGATCCTGGCGCAAGTGCGATTGGACCTCCTGGTTCCGTGCGAGAAAATGGACGATAATCCCGACGCAGGCGGCGATTGTCCCAAGCTCGCCGACAGTCCAATTGCGCAGGATGCTGACAATGTCAGGGTATTCAAGTCGCTCGACGCCAATTGTCTGTCGCATAAGGTCGGTGGTGATATCCTCAGGCGCCCCATCGCCTGCAAATTTGCGCGCATCGAGTTGTGCGCGGATGTAGGCGTCGAACTCGAGGGCGATCGACGCCATCGCCTCCGTGTCACGGGCAAGCGTCGCTTCGCGATTCTTGCGCACCCATTGACGCAACGGCCCGTGCAGCCCCTCTGGCCAACCGAGAAAACCGCACTGAACCCGGACGGCGTAGGGCTCGGCGAGCTTCGACATCACTTCCCAGCCGGAGCTCGCCTTCAGCGATCCGACGAGTTCGCCGGCAATCTGGCGACATACCGGCTCGAAGGCGTCCACCCTCTGCTGCGTGAAATAGCGTTCGATCAACCGCCTGTAGCCGGTGTGTTCGGGGGGATCCATCCCGTTCGGCACGGACGGGTGCCGTGAAACAACATTGCTGAACCCGTGATGGTCCGTCACAACCTGCAGAACGTCTGCATGTCGAAAAAGCGACCAGCCGAGATAGTCGCTATGCGCGACCGGACAGCGCTCGCGCATAGCGTCGTAAGCGCGGATCTGATTCCTCTGCACATCCTCCCCTCTGGGATCCCAGTCGGTTTCGTGGCCGTCAGGCGATTGCGCCTCATTGGGGTTCATTCCGCTATTCAATCTCATCCGCCTTGATTCCGGTTCTCCGCCCAGCGGCCATTTGCACAGCAGTTGACGTTGCGTTCTTTGTCGCCCAGCAAAGAGGCAACCGCCTTTGCCAGCCCAATCCGGCAGGGCATCGGCGCCCGCAGGACTCGCGCGCCGATCATGGCACTGCCGTTCTCGAGCGCCGAGCAGGCTCACGCTTCCTCACAAGTTCGAGAGCCCGCAGCTTGGTTGCGCTTCCACAAAGAGGACAAGGCCAGCGTACGGCTAACTCGCGACCAGTACATCGCAAGAGGACACCATGATCTCGGGCTTCCGCAACGCACTCTTCGCCGCCGCAGTCTCGGGGCTCGCCCTCACCACGGGTCAGCCCTCGATGGCAGCAGGCAATCACCAGCATCCGGCAGAAAACGGAACCGCCGAGAAGCCGCGCGACATCATCCGCCAATCGACCGACCTTCCCGCGCCGGTTCATCGGAAGGGACCCGAAACCGTCACCGTGAACCTGGAAACGGTCGAAGTGACCGGAGCGGTCGCCGACGGGACGACCTATCATTACTGGACGTTCAACAGGAAAGTACCGGGCCCCTTCGTCCGCGTCCGCGTCGGAGACACGGTGAAGGTCGAGCTGACAAATGTGTCCGACAGCAGCGAGCGCCACAGCGTCGACTTCCATGCGGTGACCGGACCCGGCGGCGGTGCAGTGGCCACGGATGCCGCGCCCGGAGAAACCAGGGGATTCTCGTTCAAGGCCGCGAAGCCCGGCCTCTACGTCTATCACTGCGCAGTGCCGCTTGCGGCCCAGCACATCGCAAACGGCATGTACGGACTTATCCTCGTCGAACCGGAGGAAGGCCTGCCGCCGGTCGATCGCGAGTTCTACGTCATGCAGGGAGAGCTCTACACGGAAGAGGCCTTCGGCACGAAAGGAAAGCTCACTGCAAGCACCGAGAAGCTGCTCGACGAACAGCCGGAATACTATGTCTTCAACGGCGCAGACAAGGCACTGACCAACGAAAACGCTCTGAGGGCGAGAACCGGCGAAACCGTCCGCATCTATTTCGGTGTCGGCGGACCGAACAAGGAGTCGAGCTTCCATGTGATCGGCGAGATCTTCGACAGGGTCTACGATCTTGCTTCGCTGACCTCTGTCCCATTGACCGACGTGCAGACGATCACCGTACCACCGGGCGGCGCCTCGGTGGTCGATCTCACCCTTGACGTTCCCGGCGAATACACGCTGGTCGACCATGCCCTCTCCAGGGCGGCGCGTGGCCTCGTTGGAAAGCTGATTGTCGAGGGTGACGAGCGGTCCGATATCTTCGCCGCAGCACCGGCGGTTGGCGGGCACAGCGGCCACGATGCGCACATGTCCAATCACATGTCCGAGTGACCAGACATTGTGACCCCAACTCGCCGATAGGAAGGTCGCAGCCGGTCCGACATCAGCGCATCGGCCCGAAGGGCTGTCCAGATATATATGCCGATAGGTCTAGGACTCTATGGCGCTCCAGAGGGTGCTCAGGACCGTCGAATAAGCGTGTATTGCGATAGGCAAATGATACAAGAGCGGAAATCGAACGCCAACCTTCCCGCAAGATGGTGGCGCATCGAACACGTGGTGATGCGCCATGCGTTCAGTCGTCAGGAAAAATCCGCGATCTCTGCCTTATCGAACCGGATGCCGTCCCCCCAACGGCATTCCTTCTCATTCCCAGCGCACATCCCCGAGAAAGATATAGCCGGCTCCGTAGATCGTCTTGATCAATGCCGGATTTTTCGGATCTTCGCCGAGCTTGGTGCGCAGGCGCGAAATGCGCACGTCCATCGCGCGGTCAAAGCTCTCGCCCGCAATCCCGCCCAGAGCTTCCTGCATCTGCGTGCGGGAGATCAACCGGCGGGGTCTCTCCAGGAAAAGTCGAAGCACCTGCCCCTCCGCATTGGAAAAGGACACCCGCTCCCCGGTGGCCGAGACAAGCGTGTAGCTGTCGAAGAGCGCGGTCCATCCATCGAACCGCGCGATCTGGCTGGTGCGCTCGCCGGTCGGTCGCCCCTTGCGCAGGCGGGCGCGGACACGGGCCACGATCTCCGCCGGTTCGAAAGGCTTGATGATGTAGTCATCGGCGCCGAGCTCAAGGCCCATGACACGGTCCTGCACTTGGGCGCGTCCCGAAATGATGATGATGGCCGCGCCCGAATCCAGCGCCAACCGATGCACCAGCAGCAGGCCGTCACGATCCGGCAAACCGAGGTCGACAAGGCAAACGTCCGGGACGCATCGCTTCAGCGCCGCCTCGAATTCTGTCGCGCGGGCAAAAGTCGCCGTTTTGAACCCGGCTTCCGTAAGCGCATCCGAGAGAACCTGGCGGATCTGTGGTTCATCATCGAGAATGGCGACAAGCGGTTGGGTCATTTGGTCACCGTCGGCAGGAACCGTGCAAGCGTCTGGCTGTCGAAGGGCTTGGGCAGCAGCGGGAACCGTTCTTCGGCCGCGATCCGCAAAGACGCTGAGGGAGGAAGGGAGCTCATGAGGGCGATCGGCATTCCTCCTCTTGCCAGAAGCGTTTCGGCAAGATCGAGACCCGTACGTCCGCCCTTCAAGTGAATGTCGGCCAGCACGAGATCGAGTTGCGGAAGATCGACGAGACTTTCTGCTTCCTCAGCACTCGCCGCCTCAATAACCGAATGTCCGAGCGAGCAGAGCATATCGCGCACGGTCTCGCGGATGTCGTCGCTGTCTTCGACCAGCAACACCGTGTGCAGCGGCTCCTCCCTGCTTGCTGGTCGATAAGGAAGCCGAAGCTCGACACGCGCACCGCCTTCCGGACGGTTCTCCAGGCGCACGCTTCCGCCGGACATGGTTGCCTGGTCATAGACCATGGAAAGGCCGAGACCGGAACCTTCGCCACCCTTCGTGGTGAAGAAGGGGGCAAGCGCATGCTCAAGCGCTTCAGGCGAGAAACCGGCCCCGGTGTCCAAAACAGCGAACTCGATCCAGGTTTCATGCACTGTGCGGACGCGCAGCGTGATGGCGCCCGGTTTCGCGCCGATGGCGTCCTTGGCATTCAGGATCAGGTTCAGTAGCGAATCCTGTAATGAGCCGGCGTCGAGAATGAGCGGAATGCCGATCGAAGGGATGTCGACGTCCAACCGAATATTGTCGGCCAGCGCCGGTCCCGCGAGACGCATCAAGTCCTTGATAAAATCGCAGAGATTGACTGGCGCCGGCCTGAGCTCGCGCCGACCTGAAATGGATGCAATCCGGTCGGTGAGGTTGCCGCCGCGACGTGCCGCAGCGAGCGTCGAAGTCACCAGATCCTTCGCCCCCGGCGGTAAAGGCATCTGTTCCAGCCTGCTCTGCAGTCCAAGAATAATCGTCAAGAGATTGGCGAAGTCATGCGCCAGCCCGGACGTCAACTGTGCGGCAAGTTCCCGCTTGCGCGTCTGCGCAAGGGCGGCACGCGCCTGGCTCTCCTCAGTAATGTCCGTCGACAGAATGTAGACGCCATGAATTGGCCCGTCATCATTTCGATCCGGAGTAAAGGCTGTTCGAATTCTCCGACCCGAGTCGTCGTCCGTGAACTCGCAAATGGAGGAAACACCCACCAGCGCGCGGACGAGATAGGGTTTGATCTTGGCAAATGAGCTTTCGCCCAGCACATCGCGCCCCGTGAGCCCGACGATCTGCGAGGGGCGCCCTGGAATGACCGATGAGAGACGTCGGTTGGTGTAGGTGTAGCGAAAATTGCAATCGACATGGGCAATGTGCGCGGGGACCATTTCCGTCGTCAGGCGGATGCGCGCCTCCATTTCAGCCAACTGGTTCTTGGCCGCCTCGAGCGCCGTGTTGGCCGCAGAAAGAGCCCTGTTCGTCTCGGAAAGGCGTTCGGTGTTGGACAGAAGCTGCTCCGAAAGCTCGGCAGAGCGGGTTCGCAGCATCTGCTGCTGTATCCGTACTTCGGTGATGTCGGTGTAGACCGTAACCCAGCCGCCCTGCGGCAAGGGAAACCCCTCGACCGAAACCCAGCGGCCGTTCGGCCGCATGCGTTCGAGGTAGTGCGGAACGAAGGCCTGCGCAGCCTTCACGCGCGTGCGAACCGCCTCTTCCGCATCGTCGACCGAGCCATACTCGCCCCTCAGCACCAGATATCGGATCGTCTCCTCGAAGCTCACCCCCGGTGACACGAAGGCATCCGGAAAGTCGAACATATCCTGATAACGACGGTTGCAGACGGCAAGTTTCAAATCGCTGTCGAAGATCGACAACGCCTGACTGATCAGGTTCAGGCCCGTCTTGACGAGGCCTTTGTGCTCCTCCTCGGAAAGCGGCATCCGATCCTTCTCCCTCCTGCATGGCTACCATCCGCGGAGGGACTGGGAAAGGGGTAATCATCGCTGTCACAATTCGTAAGATTTCAGAAAAAATGACGAAAAGCTTTGCGGCGAGAGTTGTGAATGAACGGGAGCCGGACGGTAGATCAGGCGCCGTCCAGCCCTGCACGGGTCAAGGGGAGGAACGACATGACAGACCGGCAGCCCGGCTCGGGGCTTGCGTCTATTCCGGCACTGATGGCGAGGAACGCGCAAATGCTCTCGCGGCGCCCGGCCTATCGGGAAAAGGAGTTCGGCATCTGGCAGACCTGGACCTGGGCCGAAGCGTATGCGGAGACGCGGGCACTGGCCATGGGCTTCCTGGCGCTCGGGCTGAAACGCGGTGACTTCATCGCAGTCGTCGGACGCAACCGCCCTTCCCTCTACTGGTCGATCGTCGCCGCGCAGATGTGCGGTGCCGTCCCGGTGCCGCTTTACCAGGACGCTGTCGCCGACGAGGCGGAATACGTGCTGGAACACTGCGGTGCGCGGCTCGTCGTGTGCGGTGACCAGGAGCAGGTCGACAAGGTGATCGAGGTTCAGGAACGCATCAAGTCCATCGATCAAGTCGTGTATGTCGACAAGCGCGGAATGCGCAAATACGACCATTCACGGATGAACGCTCTTGCCGATGTGCTGTCAGAAGGCAGGGCGGCGCACCACCGGTTCGAGGCAGAGCTTGACCAGCGTATCGCGGCGCTCACCTATGACGACCCCTGTGTGATGCTCTACACATCGGGCACGACGGGCAAGCCCAAGGGCGTTGTTCTCTCCAATCGGAATATTATCGAGACATCGCGCAATTCATGCGAATTCGATCACCTCGGCCCTTCTGAGGAAATTCTGGCCTACCTGCCGATGGCCTGGGTGGGCGATTTCATCTTCTCGATGGGGCAGGCGATGTCGGCGGGCTTTTGCGTCAATTGTCCCGAAAGCCCGGCCACCATGATGAACGATCTGCGGGAAATCGGACCGACCTATTTCTTCGCACCCCCTCGCGTCTTCGAAAGCCAGCTGACCAACGTGATGATCCGCATGGAAGATGCGGCACCTTTGAAGCGATGGCTGTTCCGCATCTTCATGGATCATGCCCGCAAGGTGGGTCCCGCGATCCTTGACGGCCGGCCTGTCCCGACATTGGACCGATTGAAATACCTGTTGGGCGATCTCGTGATCTACGGTCCGCTGAAAAACACGCTGGGCTTCAGCCGCATTCGTGTGGGTTACACGGCAGGCGAGGCCATCGGGCCTGAGATCTTCGACTTCTACCGCTCTCTTGGCATCAACCTGAAGCAGCTCTACGGCCAGACGGAAGCCAGCGTTTTCATCACACAACAGCCGGACGGCCAGGTGCGTTCCGATACCGTCGGCGTGCCTTCGCCCGGCGTCGAGGTGAAGATCGCCGAGAGTGGAGAGGTCTTCTATCGAAGCCCCGGAACCTTCCTGGAATATTACCGGAATCCGGAAAGCACGGCCTCCGTCAAGGACCCTGATGGCTGGGTTGCAACCGGCGACGCAGGTTTCTTCGATGAGGAAACCGGCCACTTGCGCATCATCGACCGGGCCAAGGACGTCGGCAAGATGGCCAACGGCCATCTGTTTGCCCCGAAATATGTCGAGAACAAGCTGAAGTTCTACCCGAGCATCCTGGAAGCCGTCGTCTTCGGCGCCGGTCTGGAACGGTGTTGCGCCTTCATCAACATCGACCTGACGGCTGTCGGCAATTGGGCCGAGCGCAACAACATCGCCTATTCCAGTTATCAGGAACTCGCGGGCCACCCGCTGGTTTACGACATGATCCGCGGCCACGTCGAGGAGGTGAACCGGTCACTCGCCGCCGACAGCATGCTCGCCGGCTGCCAGATCCACCGCTTCCTGATCCTGCACAAGGAGCTGGATGCCGATGACGGCGAACTGACCCGCACGCGAAAGGTGCGCCGCAACATCATCGCCGAGAAATACGGCGACCTCATCACCGCGCTCTACGACGGATCGACGAGCATCAGCACGCAGACGGAGGTCACCTACGAAGATGGTCGCAAGGGGCTCCTGAGAGCGACGCTGCAGATCGCGGATGCGGCGACAGTTCCCATGCCCGAACGGAGGGCCGCCGCATGAATGCGCAGACCCCCCTCACCACCTTCACCACCACCGCCGATGGCCGGAAGATCGGCGACATTCTGATGGAGATGAAGAACATCACTCTTCGCTTTGGCGGGGTGAAGGCCGTCACCGACATCAGTTTCGATATCCGCGAGGGTGAAATTCGCTCGATCATCGGTCCGAATGGCGCGGGCAAGTCCTCGATGCTGAACGTCATTTCGGGTTTCTACGTACCACAGGAGGGCGAAGTCTGGTTTCGTGGCGCGCGTCGGCCGGCGATGAAACCCTACAAGGTCGCCCGCCAGGGCATTGCCCGTACATTTCAGAACATCGCGCTTTTCGACGGCATGAGCGTTCTCGACAACATCATGACGGGCCGGTTGACGTTGATGAAGACCGGCCTGCTGCGACAGGCGCTCTGGTGGGGGGCGGCGGAGAGAGAGGAAACCGCTCATCGGGAGAAGGTCGAAAAGATCATCGACTTTCTGGAAATCCAGGCAATCCGCAAGACGTCCGTCGGACGGCTTCCCTATGGCCTGAAGAAGCGGGTGGAACTGGCCCGCGCATTGGCTGCCGAACCGAAACTTCTGCTGCTCGACGAGCCGATGGCGGGGATGAATGTCGAGGAGAAGGAGGACATGTGCCGCTTCATCCTCGACGTGAACGATGAGTTCGGAACGACGATCGTGCTCATCGAACACGACATGGGGGTCGTCATGGACCTCTCCGACCGCGTCGTCGTGATGGATTACGGCAAGAAGATCGGTGACGGCACACCGGACGAGGTGCGCAACAGCCAGGCGGTGATCGACGCCTATCTGGGGGTCTCCCATGAGTAGAAATCGAAAGAAGGCAAGGAGAGCTGCCTGATGCCCGACACCGTCTATTACGCGCTCGAGGTCACGCTGAACGGTTTGATGTCCGGCGTCATGTATGCGCTTGTGGCGCTGGGCTTCGTGCTGATCTTCAAGGCGAGCGGCATCTTCAACTATGCGCAGGGCGTTCTTGCGCTTTTCGCCGCGTTGACGCTCGTCGGCATCATGGACGGCCAAGTCCCCTTCGCGCACCTCATCAATGCACTCTTTGGCACGAGCCTCCATCATTTCGGCTTCAAGGTGCCGGCGCTGATCGCCATCCTGATCACCGCAGGCGTCATGACCCTGCTCGCCGTCCTGGTAGAGCGCTATGTGCTCAAGCACCTCGTCAACCAGGAGCCGATCATCCTGTTCATGGCAACGATCGGTCTTGCCTATTTCCTCGAGGGCCTTGGCGACGCGATGTGGGGCTCCGACATCAAAACGCTCGACATCGGCCTGCCGAAGGGCATCGACGGGACGATCGAAAGTGTCACGAACGACTGGTTCGGCTACGGCTTCTTCATCGACCGGCTGGATATCGTCGCGACCATCATCGCCGCACTGCTCGTACTCGCGCTCACCGTCTTCTCGCAATACTCCAAGCAGGGACGGGCGTTGCGTGCAGTTGCGGATGACCATCAAGCGGCGCTGTCCGTCGGTATTTCGCTGCGTTTCATCTGGGCCCTCGTCTGGTCCATCGCCGGCGTCGTGGCCCTAGTTGCGGGCATCATGTGGGGCTCGAAATCGGGGGTCCAGTTCAGCCTGTCCCTGATCGCGCTGAAGGCCCTGCCGGTCCTGATGCTCGGCGGCTTCACCTCCATTCCCGGCGCCATCGTCGGCGGGCTCATCATCGGCATGGGCGAAAAACTCTTCGAGTTCTTCATCGGCCCGCTGGTCGGCGGCGCGACAGAAAACTGGTTCGCCTATGTGCTCGCTCTGGTCTTCCTCGTCTTCAGGCCGCAGGGCCTGTTCGGCGAACGCATCATCGAAAGGGTCTGAGACATGCTCTACCGTGAGGCCGGTGACTTCAAGACAAGCTATGTGGCCGACAGCCAGACCTTTCCGATCAAATTCGACCGGATCCGCTATTACATCGTGGTGGCGATCGCCTTCGGGGTCATCCCCTTCGTGATCGACGACTACTGGGCAAATGCGGTATTCGTCCCCTTCCTGATCTACGCGATCGCGGCGATCGGCCTCAACATCCTGACCGGCTATTGCGGCCAGGTGAGCCTCGGTACCGGCGGGTTCATGGCGGTCGGCGCCTATGCCTGCTACAAGCTGATGACAGCTATGCCCGATGTGTCGATCATCGTGCATGTCCTGCTGGCAGGTCTCATCACCGCCTTCGTCGGTGTCCTGTTCGGATTGCCCAGCCTCAGGATCAAGGGCTTCTATCTCGCCGTCGCGACCCTTGCCGCGCAATTCTTCCTGGTCTGGCTCTTCAACAAGGTGCCGTGGTTTTTCAACTATTCGGCCTCTGGCCAGATCACGGCACCGGAGCGCAGTCTCTTCGGTATTGCAGTGACGGGCGCCAGCACGCCGGCCTGGGCCAAGTACCTCTTCTGCCTCGTCATGCTCTTCACCCTCGCCTGGCTTGCCCGCAATCTGACGCGCGGTTCCGTCGGCCGTCGCTGGATGGCGATCCGCGATATGGATATCGCCGCCGAGATCATTGGCGTGAATCCGCTGACGGCCAAGCTTTCAGCCTTTGCCGTCTCATCCTTCTACATCGGCATTGCGGGCGCTCTCTTCTTTACGGTCTACCTCGGCGCCGTCGAGGTCGGCGAGGCCTTCGGCATCCAGAAGAGCTTCCTGGTGTTGTTCATGGTCATCATCGGCGGGCTTGGTTCGATCTTCGGAAGCT
>DATGWU010000440.1:0-4076 GCA_035299345.1 Rhizobium sp. | reverse complement strand
GATGTCAAGCTCTACGAGCGGGACGGCAGGATCGCCGCCGGCATCCTGAGGACCGCCAGGCGGCTCTTCGAAGGACATGCCTTTGCAAAACCTGTCACGCAACTGTTTTGCGCGGCATAATAACCGTGGCCGCCGGGAGAGCGCCACCAACAGGAGGAGAATGAAATGAACAAGCTCATGCTTGCGCTCGCCGCCAGCGTCGCCCTTGCCGGCTCGGCTCTCGCGGATCCCGTCCGGATCAGCGTCGGCTCCTACAACCTCAATAACCTGCCCTTCCCCGTCGCGCAGGGTCTTGGTCTCTACGAGAAGGAAGGCCTCGAGGTGACGGTGGAGAACTTCGCATCGGGCGGCTCGAAGACGCTCCAGGCACTCGTTGCCGGATCGACGGACATCGCCGTCGGCTTCTACGACCATACGATACAGATGCAGTCGCAGAAGAAGGCCGTCGTCGCCTTCGTGCAGCTCGCCCGCAATTCCGGGCTCGTGCTCGCCGGCGGCAAGGGCAGCGCATTCGATCCGGGTAAGCCGGAGACGATCAAGGGTGCAAAGATCGGGATCACCTCGCCGGGCTCGTCGTCGGACTTCTTCGTCCGCTACTACCTCCAGCGCAACGGCCTCTCCGGCAACGACGTCTCGCTGATCGGCGTCGGCTCCGGCTCGGCGGCGGTCGCAGCACTCGAACAGGGCAAGGTCGATCTCCTGGTCAACTATGACCCTGCGGCGACCTTCATCGAGGCCAAGGGCGTCGGCAAGATCCTGATCGACGGACGCAGCGACGACGGCGCTAAGGCGATCTACGGCGGCATCTATCCGACCTCCGTTCTTTACGCCACGCAGGGCTACATCGACGAGAATCCCGAGACCGTCCAGAAGGTCGCCAACGCCACGGTCAAGGCGCTCGCGTGGATGAACAGCCACTCTGCGGAAGAGATCGTCGACAAGCTGCCGAAGGAATTCATCTCCGGCGACCGCGACACCTACATCAAGGCGGTCGAGAACGCGAAGGCGATTTTCTCGAAGGACGGCCGTATCGATGAGGAAGACATCAAGACGCCGCTGGCCGTCCTGAAGAGCTTCAACGAAAAAGTGGCAGCCGCCGAAATCGACCTGACGAAGACCTACACGAACGAGTTCGTCGACAAGGTCGGCAACGTCGCTGCCAACTGACAGGAGGAGGTCATGGCATTGGCCGTAGTGAAGACAACACCCCCGGCGGACAGTCCGCGTCAGGCGAAGTCGATGGTTTCCATCGACTCCGTCACCATGTCCTTCGGCGCTTATGTGGCGGTGCAGGATGTGAACCTGAGCGTCGCCGACGGCGAGTTTCTCGCCATCGTCGGACCCACCGGTTGCGGCAAGAGCACGATCCTGAACGCGATCGCCGGGCTGCTGAAACCGTCGAGCGGCACCGTCTCGATCGACGGCCAGCCGGTGCGCGGGGTTCAGAACGACATCGGCTACCTGTTCCAGCAGGATGCGCTGCTTCCGTGGAAGACCGCGCTGGAAAACGTGGAGCTCGGCCCCATGTTCAAGGGTGTGGGCACCGCGGAGCGACGCGAGCAATCGATGAAGTGGCTGGCGAAAGTCGGACTGAAAGGGTTCGAGCACCGCTATCCGCATCAGCTCTCCGGCGGTCAGCGCAAGCGCGTGCAGATGGCGCAGGCGCTGATCACCGGCCCCAAGGTCATCCTGATGGACGAGCCCTTCTCGGCGCTGGACATTCATACCCGTCACCTGATGCAGAACGAACTCCTGCGTCTCTGGCAGGAAGAACGCCGTGCCGTGGTCATGATTACGCACGACCTCGAAGAAGCGATCGCGCTCGGAGACCGGGTGGTGGTGCTTGCGGCCGGACCGCGCTCGCGTGTGATCGACAGCTTCCCCGTCGATCTCGAACGTCCGCGTGACGTCGCCGAAATCAAACTCGATCCACGCTTCATGGATCTCTACCGCAACATCTGGTCGTCGCTCCGCGGCGAAGTGGAGAAAAGCTATGAACGCCATGACTGAACGGCTCGTCCAGATCGTACTGCTGGTGGCCATTGTCGGAGGTTGGCAAGTCGGCGTGACGGCCGGTTTCATCGACCCCTTCTTCTTCCCGGCGCCCCTCGACATCTTCAATCAGGTGGCGTCCTGGGTCATGGACACCGGTTTCTACAATCACGTCGTCATCACGCTGACGGAAACGGTGCTCGGCTATCTTGTCGGGACGGCACTCGGCGTGGCCGCCGGTGTGTGGCTCGGCCTCAGCCGCTCGGCTGCGCGCATCCTCGACCCTTTCATCAAGGGCCTGAACGCGATCCCCCGTGTCGTGCTGGCGCCCATCTTCGTGCTGTGGCTCGGCCTCGGCCTCTGGTCCAAGGTGGCGCTCGCCGTAACGCTGGTGTTCTTCGTCACCTTCTTCAACGCGATGCAGGGCGTTCGCGAAGTCAACCCGGTGGTGCTGTCCAACGCCCGCATTCTCGGCGCCAGGCGCTCGGACCTGCTTCGCCACGTCTACTTCCCGGCCGCGGCGAGCTGGATCCTGTCCTCGCTGCGCACCTCGGTCGGCTTCGCCGTCGTCGGGGCGATCATCGGCGAGTATCTCGGCTCCTCCGCCGGGCTCGGTTATCTGATCGCTCAGGCGGAAGGCAATTTCGATGCGGTCGGCGTCTTCGCAGGCATCGTGATCCTTGCGCTGTTCGTCCTGATCATCGACAGCATTCTGGACATCGCCGAGAAGCATCTGATCAAATGGCGGCCGAGCGCCTCCGAACGGCCGGCATGACGACGGAAAAGGCGATCGTCACATGTCACAGACGGATAATGCCGGCGTAACCGCCGGCATTTTCTTGGGTGCAGTTCCGCTCAGTGTACCGGTCGGGTGAAGAGGCTGGACCAGCCGGCGATGAAGCGTTCGCGCTGCGCCTTGTCCTGCGCGGCAAGAAGCGCCGGTCCTATGCGGATTGGCCGTCCGATGCCCGATTCCATCAGGGCGGGCGGCCCTTCGACGCCATCGGGCAAAGGACCCTTCTCGGAAAAGAAGAAGGCCTTGTCGCGGGCAACGCGTTGGCCCCGGCCGGACAGCAGATAGTCGAGGAAGCGGGCGGCAAGGTCGGGACGGGCGGACTTCTGCGGGATCATCACGCCGCGCGACAGCACCAGCGCGTAGTCACGCGGCACGACGATCCTGAGGTTCGGGTTCTGCAGATAGGCCGCATAGGCATAGGAACCGAGAATGTTGTAGGCGATGCGGATCCTGCCGCTCGCGATTTCGCCGAGCACCTCGTTGTTGCAGCAGCGGGTCACGGCCTCGGCGCGGCTGAAGCTCTCCAGCAGGCGACCGTAGACCGTCGGCGCCTGACGGGCGTCGTTGATGGCGAGAAGATAGCCGATACCGGAAGCCTGTATGTCGTAGGTGCCGATACGGCCGCGATAGAGATCCGGTTTGCGTCGCAGGAGGTCGGAGAGCTCTTCGTGGGTGTGCGGGACATCCTCGGGCGGCACGCGTGAGCCGTCGTAGACGATGACCGCGGGCTCGAAGGTGAAACCGTAGACCTCCTCCCGCCAGTTCGCCCAGTCGGGAGCCTGCGCCGTCACGAAGGAGCGGTGCGGCCGGGCGCAGCCGTCGTTGGCAAGCTTGACCAGCTGGTCGACCGACGAGGAAAGCCAGAGGTCACCATGCACACGACCTTCGCTGCAGGCCTCTTCCGCCTCGCGGAACAGGTCGTTGGTCACGTAATCGGTGAATTCGACGGTGACGTCCGGCATCGTCTCCTGGAAATCGAGGATCAGCGGGCGGATCGCGTTGAGGTCGGTTGCGCCATGGATGACGAGCTTCGCCCTTTCGCCATTGGGCGCGGGAAACACGGCGCGCTCCCCTTCGATGGCGAAGGCCGCGGCATTCGGGATGCAGGCGAGGATTGCGGCCACGAGGGCGGCGGCGAAACGGTTCATGACTTCCCCTGGCCGCGCAGCGGCAATTTCAACACCACGGTGAAACCGTGCTCCTCGTTCCGCGAGCGGAAGGTGAGCTCGCCGCCGAGGGCTGCGGCCACCTCCGAGGAAATGGCAAAGCCGAGGCCGGCGCTCCCCTC
>DATGWU010000439.1:0-3512 GCA_035299345.1 Rhizobium sp. | reverse complement strand
CTTCGGCGCGGCAGCCGGGTCAGCGGCCGGAGCCTGCGCTCCGACGACGTTCAGGAGGGAGTCATTGGTCTGCTTTTCGAGGTCGCGGGCAACGCCGGCCGTCCAGATATCGGCGGCCTTCATCAGTTCGCGCGTGGCGATTGCGGAGGAATACCGTTTCGGCGGCACCTGCGTCATCCGCGGCTGCGTGCCGAAGAAACTGTTCGTCTACGCCTCGCAGTATCACGAGCATTTCGAGGATGCTGTGGGCTACGGCTGGTCTGTCGGAGAGAGCAGCTTCGACTGGAAGAAGCTCATTGCCGCGAAGGACAAGGAGATCGCTCGTCTCGAAGGTCTCTATCGTAAGGGACTGGAGAATGCAGGGGCGGAAATCCTGGAGACACGCGCCGAGCTTGCGGGACCGAACAGCGTCCGGCTGGTGAAGAGCGGCCGGGTCGTCACCGCGGAACGAATCGTCATCGCCGTCGGCGGCGCACCCAATCCGCACGCCTCGCTGCCGGGGCACGAGTTCTGCATCTCGTCCAACGAAGCCTTCCATCTCGAGGAACTGCCCCGTTCGATCGTGATCGCCGGCGGCGGCTATATCGCGGTCGAGTTCGCCAACATCTTCCACGGTCTCGGCGTCGACACCACGCTCATCTACCGGGGCATGGAAATCCTGTCGCGGTTCGATCAGGACATGCGGCGCGGCCTGCACGAGGCGATGGAGGCGAAGGGTATCCGCATTCTCTGCCACGACGTGATCGAGAAGGTGGAGAAGACGCCCGCCGACGGCCTCCGGGTCACGACGAAGAACAACGATGTCCTCACTGCCGACCAGGTCATGCTGGCACTCGGCCGCGATCCGAACACCAGCGGGCTCGGCCTTGAAGCGGCCGGCGTCGTTACCAATGAGCGCGGCGCGATCGTCGTTGACGAATACTCGCGCACCAATGTGCCGGGCATCTTCGCATTCGGTGATGTCACCGACCGGGTACAGCTCACGCCGGTCGCGATCCACGAGGCGATGTGCTTCGTCGAGACCGAATACAAGAACAATCCGACGCGGCCCGACCATGACTTGATTGCCACCGCGGTCTTCTCTCAGCCGGAGATCGGCACCGTCGGCCTTTCCGAGGAGCAGGCCGCCAAGCGCTATCCGGAAATCGAGGTCTATCGGGCGCAGTTCCGTCCGATGAAGGCGACGCTCTCGGGACGCAATGAAAAGATGGTCATGAAGCTGATCGTCAATGCCGCGGACCGGAAGGTTGTCGGCGCGCACGTGCTCGGCCACGACGCCGGCGAGATGGCGCAGCTTCTCGGCATCACGCTGAAAACCGGCTGCACCAAGGACGATTTCGACCGGACGATGGCGGTGCATCCGACCGCGGCCGAAGAGCTCGTGACGATGTACAGCCCGAGCTACCGTGTGAGGAACGGCGAGCGCGTCTGACCGACGCGCTCACTCTCGTCGATTGCACCCGGTCAGCTCGCGAGCCGCGGCGTGCCGATAACCTTCTGGAAGAGGGCTTCCATCGCCTCGGTGATGCCTTCGGTCGGGCTCACCTCGAAGTAGAGTCCCGGCGAGGCACAAGCGCGCATCCGGACGGCGATCTCGCTCTGGAACGGTTTGATCCAGTCATTATACCAGGCGTTCTGTGGCAGGGGCAGGTAGGTCGTGTAGAGGGCTGCGATCTTGATGCCCTTCTTCTTCAGCGGCTCGCAGACGGAATAGTCGATCGGCTCCTGGCAGCGCTCGCCAGACGTTTTCTTGGTGCAGGAAGAGCCTTTGGGGGCATCCGTCAGCCCGTCCGAGACGAAGAAGACCACCTTTTCGGGGTCCGTCTTGTTCTTGCCACTGCCGCCCTTCTTGATGATCTTTTCGAGGTTCTTGAAGGCGTTGTCGAGGTCGGTCGCCTGGTCGTTCTTGAAGTGATGCTGGGGCGTCGTCATGAGATCGATCGCATTGGCTGCCTGGCGCACCGCGTCCATGTCCGACGAAAGCTTCGAGATCTCGTCGAGCTTCATGTCCTTCATGGTTTTACCGAAGGTATAGATGCCCATCCGGTACTGGGCCGGATAGCGTGCCGCCTTCGTGGCGCTGTAGGTGAGCTGCTGGACGGCCTCGCGGACGATATCGATGCGCATGGAGACGCCGAGCTCCTTGGCGAGGTCGTAGTAGTCGTAGCTCTTTATTTCTTCGTGGCAGGCAAAGGCACATTTGTCCGGGGTATGGCGCTCCATCTTGTCGATGTCCGCCATGGTCGCGCCGACGCCCATCGACGGAGTGTTGTCGAGCAACATGTAGAAATCCATGAAGGTGCCGGTATTGTATGTCGCGGTCGCCGTTCCGCTCACCTCGATGGTATCGTGGTTGAGGAGCCTCAGGAAGCTCGTCGGCACCTGCGCCTTGAAGGTGACGACGGAATTCATCGTGTCGTCCTGCTTCGTTATGTCGATAGAAAGGTCCGTCAATTTCGTGACCATGCCGTCGGGCAACTGGCCGTCGAAGAGCTTGCGGGCGTCCTTCTCTGCGACGGTGATCGTGCCGTTTTCGGACGTGTTGATCGCTGCCAGCACGCCGACCGACTGGGTCGAGAGCGCGCCGATCGCTGCGGCATCGGCGGCCGCAAGCAGGGCTGCACGCTGTTCGATCGCGTAACCGACGTCGATGGCCATGCCGATTGTGCCGAGAAGCGGAAGGGCGAGGAGCGCCGTTGTAGTGGCAAAATTTCCCGAACGATCTCTAAAATAATGCCCAAGTGAAAGATGCATTTCAGTCTACCTGATTTCGAGGATCCGCGCGCTCATCGCAGCGTAATCCACCCGGCCAACATCCCGGGCTGTATCAAAACTTGCGCATCCCTATTATTTTAGAGTTAATTGTACAATCCGGGCGCCGGCTTTCAGCTCTTGAGCTTAACGTCCGGTTAAATCCGGCGCTTCTTTGATAATATTCGTTCCCGTTACTTTGTGCCTGCCGCTCCGGCGGCGAAGTCGCTGCCTGCGCCGACCTCCAGCCAGTCCGCCGTTGGCTTCCACAGCCGTTCGCGATGGGCAGAACGGAAGAAGCCCAGGTGGCCGATCGGCGCGTCCCGGGACGCCGGCGAGATCCAGGCCGTCTGCCGCGGTGCCCGGACATAGTGCTTCAGGATCGCGTGCTGTGCCCGCGCGGTTCCCCAGGGGTCGTCGGTGAGGCCGATGGCGAGGATCGGCGTTTCCACCTCGCCATAACGGCGAGCCGCATCCATGGAGGGATCGGCGAAGAAGTATTCGGGGTTGCGGCCCCAGCGCGCCCATTGGCGGAAAACGCTGCCGGGAAGTGTTTCTCCGAGGCCGATCCAGCCGGGCACACGGCCGGTGATCGTCGCCAGCGGAACGCCGATCAGGTTCATTGCCGTGAACACTTTCAGCGGGACGTCGGTGTACCGCCAGTGACCCGACATCACCGCGACCATCAGGTAGCGCAGGAAGCGCTGGTGCCGGCCGCACAGGCCGAGCGCCTGCCCGCCGAAGGACTGGCCGACGCCGAC
>DATGWU010000438.1:0-1970 GCA_035299345.1 Rhizobium sp. | reverse complement strand
GGAGGGGTCCGGCCGCGTTGTTCGAGCGAAGCGAGTTTAGCGGCCGGCCGGCCGGCGCTCCGGCGGCGCGGGGACCCGAAGGGCGCGAGCCCATGAGGCGGCGACCCGGCCTGTTGCGGCCGGCACGCGCGCACCGGTAGCCTACAATCGGTTTTCCCGATACAAAGCTCCACAATGAAACCCGCCAAGCGAAAGAGCCGCAAGGAAACCGCGATCGATTCTTTCTGCGCCTGGGACGGCGATACGCTGGTGCTCAATGTGCTCGGCAAACCGAGCGCGGGGAAGGATGCGATCGGCAAGGTCACGGGCGACCAGCTCAACATCAGCGTGACCGAGGTTCCGGTGAGGGGCCGGGCGACGGACCATATGGTTCGCTTCCTGGCCGAGAAATTCGGCGTGGCGATCACGGATATCGCGGTGGTGTTCGGCCGGTTCAACGTCAACAAGCAGTTGCGCATCCGCTCGCCGAAGAAGTTTCCGGCGGTGATTCGCAAGCATCTGTTTCCGGAAGGTTCAGCGGGAATGCCGCACAAAGAGGAGACGTTCCCGCCCGCATCAGTCATACTTAGGGCATAGGGGAGCCGGGCGCCGGTCGGCGCGTCGGCCCGATGATTCCGCTATCCAGGCCGACTGTCGTGAATCTGATCGACAAATTGCTTCCGGGTATTCGTGCGCCGCGGCGCTATCTGGGCCTTGCGGTCGGGCTGGTGTTCCTTTTCTCGACTCTGGCGACCGGATTGTATTGGTGGCAGATGACGACTTCGGCCACGCGGTTGCGTCAGGAAACTCTCAGTCAGGCCGAACTGCGCGGGGGGCAGATCGCTGCGGCGACCGCGCATGTGATTTCGGGGCTGTTCCGCGCCGTGGATATTTCCGCCATCGAACTGGCGAATCATTATGTGAGCGATGCGGCGACGTTCGATCGGAAGGTGAAGGAGGTCGAAGCGCGTTTGCCGGCGGGCTCCGTCATCCAGGTCGGCGTCGTGGATCGCAACGGATACCTTGCCTATTCGAACCTGGGCATGTCGGAGCGAACCTTCCTGGGCGATCGCGAACACGTCAAGGTGCATGTGGAGAGCACGGAGGATCGCCTGTTCGTCAGCCGGCCGCTGCTGGGCCGGGTGTCGAAACAATGGACCGTGCAGTTCACCCGTCCGATGCGACGAAATGGCGCGTTGGTTGGGGTGGTCGTGATGTCGGTATCGCCGACTTACCTGAGAAACGCGCTGACTTCCCTGACGCTGGGATCGGACGACAGCGCGGCCATATTCCGCCTGAGCGGCGAATACCTGGCGCGCAACCTGAATCATGAAAGCTCGCTGGGAAAGAGCGCGCCGGCCGACCGTCCCTTCCTCGGAGACGCCGCGCCGGCAACGGGAATGATGAGGGTCATATCCAATTTCGACGGCACGCCGCGCATCTATCGCTGGCAGCGCCTGTCCGACTATCCGATCACCGTGGTGCTCGGACTCAGCGAAGGCGCCTTCCTCGCGCCCGTCGAGCGGATCATCGCCCTGGATCGCCGCAACGGCATGATCGGAACGGGCCTCCTTTGGTCGTTCGCCTTCGCCGTCGCATTCCTTTTCAAGCGGCAGCGAGCAGCGGAGCGTGCCCTCGCGGAACTCAACGCGGAACTCGAACAGCGCGTCGTCGAGCGCACCGCCCAGCTGGAAACCGCGAACCGGGAACTTGCCGACTTTTCCTATTCGATTTCCCACGACCTGCGCAGCCCTTTGCGGGCCGTCGCCAGTTTCGCCAAGATTCTGGAGGACGACTACGCAGCGTCGCTCGGCGAAGAAGGTCGCCGCATGGTGAGGGTCATCCAGCAATCCGGGGTGCGGATGGGGCGCCTGATCGACGGACTTCTCGACTACCTCGCGCTGAGCCGGAAGAAGCTGCAGTTCGTCCGCATCGATATGGGCAAGCTGGCCGGCGAGGCGGTTGCCCTCGAAGCGGCTTCCGATCGGACC
>DATGWU010000437.1:0-2185 GCA_035299345.1 Rhizobium sp. | reverse complement strand
CGGAGTAGAAGCTCGCCTTCGCCCGCAAGCTCGGGGCGGTCGCCGCGATCAACGCGCGCGAGACCGACGACGTCGCCGGCGCCGTGCGCGAGATCACCCAAGGCGGCGCGCATGCCTCGATCGATGCGCTCGGCTCGCCCGTCACCTGCTTCAACTCGATCAAGAACTTGCGCCGCCGCGGCCGCCACGTGCAGGTCGGGCTGATGCTGGGCGAGCATGCGACGCCCGAGATCCCTATGGCGCAGGTGATCGGCCACGAACTCGAAATCTACGGCAGCCACGGCATGCAGGCCTGGCGCTACGACGCCATGCTTTCGATGACGGCCGCCGGCAAACTCGACCCCAGGCAGTTGATCGGTCGGGAAATTTCGCTGGAAGAGGCCGTGCCGGCGCTCGTCGCGATGGACCGGGCAAGCGACCTCGGCATCAGCGTGATCACCCGGTTCTGAGCGGTGTTGCCTCCCGCGTGCCGCCACCCTCAAACGGGCTTGCCGTATTCGGACCGCGGGTCGGGCCCGGTTCGGCCGCTCCGCGTCATCCTTCCGTAAACGCGCCCTTTTCCTCCGTCCCTCGACCGGTCTTTTCTGCCGCGAGGGCTGGCGTAACCATAGGTCGCGCAGTATACTACGTTGAAATTCTTAGAGTTCCGGAGGTCGTCCGAATGGACAACCTCGTTTCGGTAGAGGCCGCGGCGGGTCGCCGCATCGGTCCCATGACGGCGGCGGAAGGAATGATCCGCCCCCAAACAGCGACAGTATCCGACGTGCGTCACGCAAGAGGCCCGGCCGTCGATCGGCCCAGGTTCGGATACGGAAGTGTAGTGACTGCCGCACATCGCAACGGAGACAAATGACATGTCGCTCGGAACAATTCTCATCATCATCCTGATCATTGCCCTGCTCGGCGGCTTCAGCGGCCGCTTCGGCGGCTATGGATACGGCTACGGTCATGGTGGGGTCGGCGTCCTCGGCATCCTCCTGATCGTCCTTCTCGTCCTGGTGCTCACCGGCCGTCTGTAGGGCCGTTCCGCCCCTGCAGCCCGACGAACGACGGTAAGGTGTCCGCGTCCGCGTGTCGTGACGTCAGCGCCGCAAAGCGGCCCCGTTCGGCGTGTTCAATCGCCCTCCAACGACGGCAAAGGAGGCAGAGATGACCTATACGATCGACCGGACGTTCGAAGGCGAGGATTTCGCGAGCGTGGTGGAGAAGACGCGCGCCGCCCTTTCCGTGCAGGGTTTCGGCGTCCTGACCGAAATCGACGTCAAGGCGACGCTGAAGAAGAAGCTCGACAAGGACGTCGACGACTATCTGATCCTCGGCGCCTGCAATCCGACCATGGCGCACCAGGCGATCGGTCTCGAACCGAAGGTCGGCGCCATGCTCCCCTGCAACGTCATCGTGCGCCGCACCGGCCCGGCCTCGGTGATGGTGAGCGCGATCGATCCCGTGGCCTCGATGGAGGCTATCCCCAATCCCTCGCTGAAATCCGTTGCGGGTCAGGTCCGCGACATGCTGAAGACCGCCGTCGAGGGCATCTGAGGGCATCTGAGGGCGGCAGGCGCCCCCGCTCACGCCATGACCACCGCCCCGGCCTCGCGATAGGGCGCCAGCCGTTCCGCCTCGATCCCGTGCGGCACGATCAGGCCGGCCAGCGCATCGAGTGGTGCGATCCGGCAGGGAGAGATCGCGTCCAGCTTCTCCTCTGTGACCGCGACATAGGTCCTGGCGCTCGCCCCGAGGATATGCCGCTTGATCGCCGCCTCCTCGAAGTCGCCGGTCGTCAGGCCGAGCCGCGGGTGCACGGCGGTGACGCCGAGGAAGAAGATGTCGGGACGGATCGCGTCGATGGCGGTGATCGCCGGCGCGCCGACGCACACCATCGAATGCTTGTAGAGCCGCCCGCCGATCAGCACCACCTCGACCATCACGTGGTGCTCGAACTCGGCGGCGATCGTCGGCGAATGGGTCGCGACGACGAGCGGCATGTCGCGCGGCAGATGCCGGGCGATCGCGGCCGTCGTCGTGCCGCCGTCGAGAAAAACCATCTGCCCCGGTTGAACCAGCGCTGCAGCCCGCGCCCCGAGCGCCGCCTTGGCCTCGTTTTCCACGCCGCGCCGGGCGGTGAGGTCCGGCAGGTCGGGGGCGACGGGGAGGGCGCCGCCATGCACCCGCTTTAAGAGCCCCG
>DATGWU010000436.1:0-5298 GCA_035299345.1 Rhizobium sp. | reverse complement strand
GCGGCTCGATCACGATCTCGCCGTTGACCGAGACGCGGGCGATGCCGCGAAGCTTCAGCACGGCCTCCGTCACGTCGCGGCGCTGGCGGTCCGAAACCTGTTTGACACCATCGATCGCGACGTCGAGGCCGGTGAGGCTCTCGATCACCGTGATGCGGAAGGCATCGGCACCGGCAGCGGCAAGGCCGATCGTGCGCACCGCCTCCAGCCGCGCGAAAATGCCGGCCGAGATGACGGGACATTCCTCGATCGGCACGATGTGATGGCTTTCGGCCTGGTTGAAGCCGAGGAGCAGGCCTTTTTCCGTGCGACGGGCGGCGAAGACGACGCGCCGGCGCTCGCCGGCCTCCGCCTCGACGAGCGGTCCGACCTCCGGCTCCAGGCCCTTTGATTTCAGCGCCGCGATCACCAGCGAGCGCTTGAAGGCGCCATAGGCCGGCCGCGCGAGGTGCTGCAGCGAACAGCCGCCGCAGCTGCCGCCCACCCCTTCCGGGCCGAAATGGCGACAGGCTGGCTGGATACGGTCGGCCGAGGCGACGCTCGTCGACATCACCGTTCCGTGGTTCTTCACCCGTGCGATCGCGACGGTCTCGCCGGGAAGGGCGAAGGGCACGTAGATCGGGCCGCCGGGACCATGGGCGATGCCGTCGCCCTGGGCGCCGAGGCTGCTGATGGTGACGGTTTCGGTGCTCATGGTTTGCGTCCTGCGAGGAGGAATTCCTGGTTGCCGTCGCCGCCGGCGATCGGAGAGGCAATGAGGCCGAGGCTCTGCCAGCCGATGTCTTCGACCAGCCAGCGCTCGAGCTCGGCGGCGACCTTCGGTGCCGATTCCGGGTCCTTCAAGAGGCCGGCCTTGCTGATCGCCTCGCGGCCGGCCTCGAACTGCGGCTTGACCAGCAGCAGGCAGTGGCTGCCCGGCTCCGCCAGGTCGAGCGCCGGCACCAGGGCGAGCTTCAGCGAGATGAAGGAGACGTCCGAAACGACGAAGGTTATCGGCCGGTCGTCGATATCGTCGCTTTCGAGATAGCGGGCGTTGAGCCCCTCGATGTTGGTGACACGCGGATCGGCGGCGACGCGGGGGTGCATCTGGTCGTGGCCGACGTCGATAGCCGTCACATGGGCAGCGCCCCGCTTCAGCAGCACTTCGGTGAAGCCGCCGGTGGAGGCGCCGACATCGAGGCATTCCTGTCCCGACGGGTCGAGACCGAAATGGTCGAGGCCGGCGACGAGCTTCAGCGCCGCGCGCGAGACATAGTCCTGCGCCGGATCGTCAATCTCGATCGTCACGTCTGCTGAAAAGACAAGGCTCGGCTTGGTGACGACCTTGCCGTCGACCTTCACGGTGCCGCGCTGGATCGCATCGCGCGCCCGCGAACGGCTGGCGACGATATCGAGGGCGACCAGCAACTGGTCGAGGCGTTGGGGATCGGTTGTGGTCATGCGGCTGTCCATGGCCCGCAAAGGAGGCCGTGGCAAGCCTTTTGTTCCGATGGCCACCGCCGCCTGCCGCGGAGGGGCCATTTCTGGTGTGACTTTGCGGACAATTGACGCTCCGCGGCATTCGCCGCTAACTGTGGCCAGCCCTGACGCAGAAGGATTCTCGCGATGAAGAAAGCGCTCCTGGTTCTCCTTTCCGGCGTCGCCGCTGCGCCGGCGGCCGTCGCCAACGACACGATGGCGGAACTGAAGGCCGGCGGCCTCGTCTACGTGCAGACGACCGACGTCTCGATGGAGAGCGAGGATCTCTTCATCTCGCCGGACAAGGTCACCGTCGACTATGTCTTCCGCAACGGCTCCGACAAGGACGTCGAATCCTACATCGCCTTTCCGATGCCGGACATTACGACCGGCCCGGCCGCGAACATCGCGATCGGCGATACCCAGTCCGACAACTTCCTCGGCTTCGTTGTGAAGCAGGACGGGGAGGAAATCACGCCGGAGCTCCAGCAGCGCGTCTACGCGATGGGGATCGACATGACCGACGAGGTGACGGCGCGCGGCGTCTCCCTCCTGCCCTTCAGCGAGGCAACCTATGCCGCGCTCGAAAAGCTGCCGCCGGAGGTGCTCTCCGACTGGACGGCGCGCGGCCTCATCTTTGACGACGCCTACGATGCCGGCAAGGGTTGGGAGCACCATCCGATGCCGCTCTGGACACTGAAATCGGCCTATTGGTGGAAGACGACCTTTCCTGCGGGCAAGGAGGTCCGCGTCCATCACGAGTACAAGCCCGGTGTCGGCGGCACCGCCGGCCTCTCCTTCATCCAGGAGGGCAAGCCGGGCTACAGCTACGAGGAATACCTCAAGAAGTACTGCATGGACGACGGTTTCGTGAAGACCGCGACCAAGCTCGAGAAGGGCGCGAGCGACCAGACGGGCCCCTACTATATGGAGAGCTGGATATCCTACGTGCTCACCACAGGGGCGAACTGGGGCGGCGCGATCAAGCACATCAAGCTGACGGTCGACAAGGGAAGCCCGAAAAACTACATCAGCTTCTGCGGCGAGGGCGTCAAGAAGGTCGGCCCGACCACGTTCGAGATGACGGCTACGGACTTCTATCCGCAGAAGGACCTCGATTTTCTGCTGCTGGTGCCGTCCGAATAGTTCTTTTTGCACGCCGGACTTCGGTTCCGTCAATTTCATCAGCGCCTGCTAACGGATTGTAAGGGTAATCCGTTACAGGGTGGGCCGATCGCCGGTTCCGCCCATCGATGCAGCGCGCCATGACGGCAGCGCTCCGGCCAAGTCCCGATCATGCCCTCCCGCAAGCCGATCCGGCCGGGCCGTGCGCCCGCCTGCCGACCGACATTCGAGCGTGAAAGACCCTTTGGCATGTCCATCAAGAACTTGTCGCTGAGTAAAAAACTGATCGTGACCTTCATGGCGATCATGGCCGGATGCTTCGTCGCCTCCGCCATCGTCTTCCTGCAGGCCTGGCACGCCAAGCTCGCCTCCCAGGAGCAGGAGCGCGCCGGACAGATCCTCGCCTCCGTGGACAACGCACTGGAATCCATGCTGGAGCAGGCGGTGAACCAGCGTGGTTACCTGCTGTTCCGCAGCGAGAGCACCTACAAAGACGTCTTCGCCCATCGCGAGCGCATGCTGAAGTCGATCGCCGACGCCGAGACCCTCGCCGCCGGCGATGCAGGTCTGGTCGCGTCGCTCGAGGCGATGAAGAAGGCCGCCGACGTCTTCCATACGCAGCTGACCGAGCCGCAGCTCGCAGCCCGCAAGAACACCGAGGCGCCGATATCCGAGATCATCGAGATCGGCCGCAATGCCTCCAAGGGGCAGCTCGACGCCTTCCGCGAGGCGGCGGCGAGCATCAAGCAGCAGGTTGTCGCGATGCTCGAGGCGAAGCGGGCCGAACAGGCCGGCGCCCACAACGACATTCAGATGGCGCTGTTTCTCGGCAGCGCCGTCGCCGGCGGCATGGCCGTTGCGCTAATCTGGCTGCTCGCCCGCTCGATCGTCACCCCGATCGTCGGCATGACCGCCGCGATGACGCGGCTCGCCGAGGGCGATCACGACATCGAAGTCCCAGCACTCGACCGCGGCGACGAAGTCGGCCAGATGGCGAAGGCCGTCGTCGTCTTCAAGGATGCGGCCGTCGAGAAGCTGCGCCTTTCCGGCGAGACAGAGGCGATGCGCCTGCGCTCCGAAGAGGAACGCCGCGCCGCGGAAGCGGAAAAGGCCCGCGAAACCGAAGAAATCGCCTTTGCGATGGACAAGCTCGCAGCCGGCCTGACAGCGCTTTCCGACGGCAACGTCGCCTACCGGATCCGCAGCGAGTTCGCGCCGCGGCTCGATCCGCTCCGCGTCGACTTCAACAACTCGCTCGAAAAACTCCAGGGCGCGCTCCGCTCAGTCGGTGAGAATGCCGCGGCGATCAATGCGGGTGCAGCGGAAATCCGTGCCGCCGCCGACGACCTCGCCAAGCGCACCGAACAGCAGGCCGCCTCCGTCGAGGAGACCGCAGCCGCCCTCGAACAGGTGACCACGACGGTGAAGGATACCGCCATGCGCGCCGAAAATGCCGGCGAACTCGTCGCCCGTACCCGCAGCGGCGCGGAGCGTTCCGGCACCGTCGTCCGCAATGCGGTCGCCGCGATGAACGAGATCGAGAAGTCCTCCGGCGAGATCGGCAACATCATCGGCGTCATCGAGGACATCGCCTTCCAGACCAACCTGCTTGCCCTCAACGCCGGGGTCGAGGCAGCCCGCGCCGGTGATGCCGGCAAGGGCTTTGCCGTCGTCGCCCAGGAAGTGCGCGAGCTCGCCCAGCGCTCAGCCAATGCGGCAAAGGAGATCAAGTCTCTGATCTCGACCTCGAGCGCCCATGTCAGCACCGGTGTCGCGCTGGTCGGCGAGACCGGCTCGGAACTGGAAAAGATCGTCGTCGCCGTCCAGGATATCAGCCAGCACGTCGCGGCGATCGTCACGGCAAGCCGCGAACAGGCGACCGGTCTGCAGGAGATCAACACCGCCGTCAACCTGATGGACCAGGGCACGCAGCAGAATGCCGCCATGGTCGAGCAGCAGACCGCCGCCAGCCATTCGCTCGCGACGGAAGCCGCCTCGCTGAACAGCCTTCTCGCGCAGTTCACGCTCGCCGAAACCGGCGGTGCACCGCGCGCCGCCGCTCCGGTCGCCGCATCACGGCCGGCCGGTCGCCGTCCGGCGCCTCAGGCGGCAACGGAAGGCAGCGGTCCCGCCGCCTCCCCGGCCCGGGCGCTCGCGAACCGCGTCGCCGGCGCCTTCGGCGGCGGCTCGTCTTCGGCGGCCGTCAAGCAGGAGTGGTCGGAGTTCTGATCCATTCAAAATCAGTCATGAAAGAGGCCCGGATCGCCGCCGCGATCCGGGCCTTCTCTTTTGGGCTGAAGGAAGATGTCAGATCAGCTGGCGGCGTTCACGCCGAAACCCTTCTGGCCGAGCGCGCGGAACACCGTCTCGACGATGCCGCGGCTGTCGAGGCCGGCCTTCGCATACATCGCCTCGGGCTTGCCCTGCTCCATCCAGACATCGGGGAGCACGAGGGAACGGATCTTGAGCCCGTGGTCGAGCAGGCCCTCGCCCGAAAGGAAGTGCAGGACCTGGCCGCCGAAGCCGCCGACGGCGCCTTCCTCGACGGTCACCAGCACCGCGTGCTCGCGGGCGAGCCGGCGGATGAGGTCGTGGTCGAGGGGCTTGGCGAAGCGGGCGTCAGCCACCGTCGTCGGGAGCCCCGCGGCATCGAGGTCTTCCGCCGCCAGCAGACAGTCCGCAAGCCGCGTACCGAACGAGAGAAGGGCGATCTTC
>DATGWU010000435.1:0-10633 GCA_035299345.1 Rhizobium sp. | reverse complement strand
GACCTGAAGCCGTACTTCGCCCATGTCGTGGAAACGTTCGGCTTCGATCGCATGGTCTGGGGCAGCGACTGGCCCGTTTGCACCCTCGGCGGCGGTCTCTCCACATGGGTGGGGGCAACCCAGGCCCTGCTCTCCGGCGTGAGCCTCGAGGACAAGGAAAAGGTATTCTCCGCCAATGCCCGGAGGATATGGCGGCTGTCGTGAGCCAGACCGTCGGATCGATGTCGGGAAGGTTTGCGGAAGCGGGGGCGATCAGCCCCCGAAGCTCTTCAGGAAATCATCGTTCAGGCGGTCGATCGCAAGCTCGACGGACAGGGCGCCCGAGATCGCGTCGTTGACGATGTGGGAAGCCTTGTCCTGAAACGGCATATAGCCGTCATGGCGCGGCCGCAGCCATGCGCCTTCCAGTGTGCGGCGGGTTGCGCGATAGAAGTCGAGGGTCGCGACATTGGCTGTATCATCGTCCCACGCGGCAGCGTGGCCGGGCTGGCCGCCAGAGCGCCAGTAGAGATCGGTCTGTGTCTCGCCGCCGGCAATCCAGTAGGCGAAGTCGATTGCCGCATCGTGATCGGCCGAGAAGGCGGAAACCGCAATTCCCGTTCCGCCGAGGGCCGAGCCACCGGACCTGAGGGCTTCGCCGAGAGGCAGGTCGGCAAACGCGATGCGGTTCGCACGGAAGCCTTCGAGCGAATAGCTGACATAGCCGTAGATCAGCGGCGAGACCGTGAAGGGCGATCCGGCCTCGCCCATGCGGTCAAGCGCCGCGATCGGATCCATGGCGAGGCAGGCCGGGTCGCTGAGCGCGGCAAGCTTGCGGATCATCTCCAGGGCATGTCCGCCGATTTCGGCGTCCGCAAATGGTGCTTCGGTCGTCACCGAACAGGGCCGTCCCAACTGGCCGCAGAGGGTGAAGAAGCTCATCAGCGAGTGGGGCGGACGTAGCGGCAGCAGCACTTCGCCGGCGCGGGCGAGATCGAGGATCTCGCTCCAGCGGGCCGGTGCGGTGCCGAGCCTGTCGGGACGCCAGGCGAGCACCTGGGTCGCCGCGTCGATCGGCAAGGCCCACTGATGACCATGCCAGTTGTAGCTCGAAAGCGAGGCGCCGACGCTGCCTTCGGCCAGCGCTGCCAGCTCGTCGTGACGCCCGGGTATGTCGAGCGGCGTGAGGCAGCCTTCCGCGGTGATCTGGCCGACATGGGGGTGATCGATCACGATCAGGTCGTACTGGCGGGCGAGCTCCTCGACCGGGAAACTCTCGAAATCCTGCAGCGAGCGCTTGTCCCAGTCGATGGCGACGCCCGTCCTCGCCAGCCAGTCGGCCGAGCAGGCGACCATCGGGTCGTAGCCGCGCGGATGGCTCCAGGTCATGCCTTTCAGGCGGCGGATCATCGGTCGAACTCCGCGCGGATGGCCGCCGTGTGTTCGCCGACGAGGGGCGCGGCACGTCCGCCTCCCGGACGTACCCCGTCGATGCGGACCGGGCAGCGCGTGGTTCCGACCGCAACGTCGTCCTCGCGGGTTACGGTCTGCAGCATGTCGAGCATGGCGAAGCCTTCGCTGGAGAGAAGCTCGTCCCAATCGAGAACCTTCGAACACCAGATGTCGGCGGGTTCGAGGATGGCAAGCCAGTGGCCGACGGTCTCCTCGGCGATCCGCCCGGCGATGATCGACTTGATTTCGTCGCGATGTGTGAACCAGGATTTCGGATCGTCGCGAAATGGCGACAGGGCGTCGACGCCAACAAGATCCTGCAGGCGACCGATCGGTGTCATGGCCATGGCGAGATAACCGTCGCGCGCCGGATAGACGCCGTAGGGCGCCGAAAGATAGGCGTTGGCGTTGCGGAACGCGGCGCGTTTCGGCATCCGCCGACCGTCGTTCAGGTGGGTCGTCAGAAGTTCGAACTGCAGGTCGATGAGGCTTTCGAGCAGGCTCGTCTGGATGTGCGCGCCCTTGCTGGACAGGCCGCGACGGACGAGGGCGGCGAGAATCCCTTCGCAGGTATTCGCTCCCGCAAGCATGTCGGCGATCGAAAGGCCGAGCGGCACCGGCCCCTGGTTGTCGTCGCCGTTGAGCCACATTACGCCCGAACGGGCCTGCGCAAGAAGATCCTGCCCCGGCCGCATGACCCAGGGCCCTTCTTCGCCATAGCCGCTGATCGAGGCGTAGACGATGGAGGGGTTGATCGCCTTCACGGCCTCGTAGTTGAGGCCGAGCCTCTCGATCACGCCCGGCCGGAAATTCTGGATCATGACGTCGGCCTTCGCCAGCAGCTTCACCAGAAAGGTGAGATCCTCGGGGTTCTTGAGGTCGATGGCGAGGCTCTCCTTGCCGCGGTTGATTGCGTGGAAAAGGGTGGAGTCGCCGCCGACATCGGTGTCGCTGAGATAGAGTCTTCGCGAGAGGTCGCCGCCGTCGGGCCGCTCGATCTTGATCACCCGCGCGCCGAGGTCGAGAAGGCGCAGCGAGCAATAGGGACCCGAGAGGAACTGGCTCATGTCGACGACGGTCAGGCCCGCCAGCAACGATTCGGATCTATCCTGCATTCTTCGCTCCTCCCGTCCGCCGGCGGCTCCTGTGGCGCAGCGACTGTGTCGAAATTCTTATTTGAATTCTTCTTTCACATATGAGTAATTCGCGCAAGTGGGAAGCAAGGCGCCTGGTTCGTCTCCGGCGGTTTGACAGGGCTCGCAAAACTTGGCAGCACTGAAGGGAAAGAGGGGCGAACGAGCGGATGGCGAGACGATCGGAAGGGCAGACACGGCTGGACGATGCGGCCCGGGCAGGCTGGCTCTACTACGTTGCCGGCCGCACGCAGGACGAGATCGCCGCGGCGATGGGGATTTCCCGCCAGAGTGCGCAGAGGCTTGTCTCGCTGTCGATCGCGGAGAAGCTGATCAAGGTCCGGCTCGATCATCCGATCGCCGCCTGCATGGAACTCGCCGAGGCCCTTAAGGACAAGTTCGGTCTGAAGCAGGTCGAGGTAGTACCGTCCGACGGGGGAGGGGACTCCGCGACCGTCGGGGTGGCCGAGGCAGGTGCCGCCGAACTCGAGCGCTGGCTGAAACAGACCGATCCGTTGATCCTCGGCATGGGGACCGGTCGCACGCTTCGGGCGGTGATCGACCAGCTGTCGCCGATGGAGTGCCCGCAGCACAAGATCGTGTCACTCACCGGCAATATCAGTCCGGACGGATCGGCCGCCTATTTCAACGTCATTTTCTCGATGGCGGATGCGGTGAAGGCGCCGCATTTTCCGATGCCGCTGCCGGTTCTCGTCTCCTCGCGCGCCGAACGCGATCTCCTGCGCAGCCAACCGCTCGTGGCGCCGACGATCGAACTCGGTTCGAAGGCCGACGTTACCTTCGTCGGCATCGGCCATATGGGGCTCGATGCGCCGCTGCTGCTCGACGGCTTCCTGAAACGACCGGAAATGGAAGCCCTCCTCGAAACTGGCGCCACCGGTGAGATCTGCGGCTGGGTCTTCGGCGCCGATGGCCGGCTTCTTGACGACCCGGTCAACGAGCGCGTCGCGAGTATTGCCATCCCTCCGCGGGAGAGCTCGACCGTCATCGGGCTTGCCCGCGGACGGCGCAAGCATGCGGCGATCCGCGCCGCCGTGGTCGGCGGTCACGTCAACGGCCTGATCACGGACGAGGAGACGGCACGCTCTCTGCTGAAGGCGACTGCGGCGGCGCCCTGAGCTGCAGACGCTGTCGTGCGGGATTTCGACCGGTGCCGGGGGTTAGAGAACTGCGATCTTGCCGGTTGCAAGGTCATATTCTGCGCCGACGACCTTCACTTTTCCGGAGCTCACATATTCCGAGAGGATCGGCGAGGCCGTCTCGAGCCGATGAGCCGCCAGGCGCACGTTCTCCGCGATCGATGCGGACAGCAGGTCGGCGGGCTTTGCCTTTTCCGCCGACTCCACGGCGGGCTTGATGTCGCGGATCATGTCCTGCAGGTGACCGGGGAGCGTGACGCCGTCCTTGATCACCTTGATCGTCGCGCCGACTGCACCGCAATTCGAATGGCCGAGCACCATCAGCAGTGGTGCGTTCAGGTACTTCACGGCGTACTCGAAACTCGCAAGCCCGTCATCGTTGAGGAAGTTGCCGGCGACGCGGACCACGAAGAGGTCGCCCGGTCCCTGGTCGAAGGCAAGTTCCGGAGCAACACGCGCGTCGGCGCAGCTCAGGATCGCGGCGATCGGATATTGTGCGTTCACACGCGCCGCCCGCCCGGCCGAGTAGTCGTTGTTGGCCGAGGTGTTGGCGGCATAGCGGGCGTTGCCCTCCATCAGCCGCTCGAGTGCGGCATCCGGCGAGATCGCGTTCTGCGGCGTGCCCGCCTGCGACCACGCCGCGCCTGGCGCCATCATCGACATCCCGGCAAGCGCCGCACCTCCGAAGACAAGTCCGCGCCGGGACAGTCGCGTCGCATTCACAGAGCACAGGTCACACATGACGATACCTCACGATGTTTGGCTATCGGGACTGAAGGAGAATCCGCCGCAACGACTACGCGAACCAATCGTTAACCGTTTGGTGGAGGTGGCACCCATAACCGCTGGTTGATTATTGTCATTCGTGGCATGCAACTGCAAAGTCCAAACTTTGCAGGTATCGCCGATGAGCAGGTCATTGCCGGACGATCGTTTGGAGGGGTCCTCGCGCAGCGCCGTCGGTGCTGCGGTGCGGACGGATGTCCCGTCGCTTGCAGCATTTCTGATTGCAAGGCCGCTCTTCACCGAGGCGCTGGTGTCCTATTGCGCCGTGGTGACCCGTCCGCCGGAAGTGTCCTGGCCGACCAACAAGCTGTTCGGGCAAAGCATGCGCTACATCGTCTGCTTTGATCTGATCGGGAACCACGCCCGGTGGCGCCGCGACTGCAAGGAACCGCCGACCTTGACGGCATTGCAGCGGAAGGTGCCCGCGAGTGCGCGGCAGGTTGCGAGTTTCGTCAATGCACTCCGGCATGGAGGCTATGTGATTGCGGAACCCGGCGGAGACCGCCGCAGCCTGCATCTCCGGCCCTCTTCGGCGCTCCTCAAGGAGATAGCGCGCTCTCCGCTCGCGTTCCTGGAGGCCTCGGAGCTTATTCTTCCGGCATCGCTCGCCGACCGTATCCGCGATGACGAGATCCTGCTTGTTGACTGGCTTGGTCGCGCGGCGGAGCGGTTCCATGGCGAGGATATCTACTTTTCGCCGTTCCCGACGATTGTTCAGCTCGCCGAACGCGACAGCGGCTATCCTTTGCTTGCCGCCGTCATGGGTGCGAACTATGCGGCACGGTCGGGGAGCATGCCGTTCACGCTTCCGCTGACCTACGCGGCACTGGCGGAACGGTTTCGCGTCTCCAGACAGCACGTCGGCAATCTCCTGATCGAGTCGAGACAGCGAGGCTGGTTCTCGGTTGCCCAGGGCGGCCGGTCCCTCGTCGTTTCACCGGACCTGGTCGGCGAATTCGAACGATGGGCGGCAAGCCAGATGGCGCTCTATCGCATCCTTGCCGAAGAGATCACCGACGCCGAGTGACGGCGGGGCGTCCCGCCCAAAGGGAGGATCGTCGCGAACCGGTCGCCATCGCTTTTATTGTCAACACACCTGTCCGTCAGGCGATTTCACGCTATGTCTGCAAACGATCATGCAAGGAGGGCCTTTCGTGACTGTAAGACGCATCGTTGCCAATATCGCCTGTGTCGAACCAGAAGATGCAAAAGCGTTCTACGGCGACATTCTCGGACTTGAGGTCGTCATGGATCACGGCTGGATCCGGACGTTTGCATGTGATTTCCACGCGAGAGTGCAGGTGAGCTTCGCATCAGAAGGCGGTTCCGGCACACCCGTCCCGGACCTCTCGATAGAAGTCGACGATCTGGACGATGTGTTGGGTCGTGTTTCGAAGGCGGGCCTCCCCATAGAATACGGACCGGCAGTGGAGCCGTGGGGCGTGCGCCGGTTTTTCGTCCGCGATCCGTTCGGCCAGTTGGTGAACATCCTCGTGCATCTCTGAGAGGGCGCGTCAGGCACAGAGGTGTTTGCGTCGAGCTGAGGCGAGGAGCGTTTCCGGTCGATTGATATAGGCCAACAACAATGTAATCATATCCGAATAAAAGAATAGAATACGTCATCGCGAGGTCGCCCGGTAAGCGGCCGGCTGCGAAAGACGTTCGGGAGCCCCGGAGCAAGGAGCGATCGCCGGGCGATGCCGGGTCGGACCGGAGGGGAGGCAAGGATGGAGGTCATCGCCAAGGACCGGAGCACTGTCGAGGGCGCGAACTTTTCGAGCTACGAAACCCTGCTCGAAGACTTCACCTGGGACACGGCCCGCGCCCTTCTCGACGGGCTGCCCGCTGGCGGCCTCAACATCGCCCATGAGGCGGTCGACCGCCATGTCGCCGACGGTCTTGCGGACAAGGTCGCCATTCGCTGGATCGCCAGGGACGACAGCCGTCACGATTTCACCTTTGCCGACCTGAAGGACCAGACGAACCGCTTCGCGAATGTGCTCGCGTCGCTCGACATCGGCAAGGGAGAGCGCGTCTACGCGCTTCTCGGGCGGGTACCCGAGCTTTACATCGCGGCGCTCGGGACGCTTAAGGCCGGTGCGGTCTTTTGCCCGATGTTCTCGCAGTTCGGCCCCGAGCCGGTGAAGGCACGCATGGAAATCGGCGATGCGCGGCTGCTGGTCACATCGGCCGCGCTCTTCAGGCGCAAGGTGGCCGGCTGGTGTAGCGAACTTACCGGTCTCGCCCATGTCCTCATCATCGACGGCGACGGCGAGCCGCCGCAAGGGACGTCGGACCTTCGCAAGCTGATGGCCGAGGCGTCGCCACGCTTCGAGGTGGCGCGGACCGTGCCGGAAGACATGGCGCTCCTGCATTTCACGAGCGGTACCACCGGCCGGCCGAAGGGTGCGGTGCACGTGCACGAGGCGGTCGTCGCCCATCATGTCACGGGCCGGATCGCGCTCGACCTGCATCCCGACGACATCTTCTGGTGCACGGCCGATCCGGGCTGGGTGACGGGTACCTCCTACGGCATCATCTCCCCGCTGACGAACGGCGTGACGATGATCGTCGACGAGGCAGAATTCGATGCCGAGCGCTGGTACGGCATTCTCGAGGCCGAACGGGTCAACGTCTGGTACACGGCACCGACGGCGATCCGCATGCTGATGAAGGTCGGTGCCGGGCCGGCTAAGCGTCGCGATCTCTCGTGCCTCCGCTTCATGGCGAGCGTCGGCGAGCCGCTCAATCCCGAAGCTGTCGTCTGGGGCAACGAGACCTTCGGCAAGCCGTTCCACGACAACTGGTGGCAGACGGAAACCGGCGGCATCATGATCGCCAACTATGCCGCCATGGACGTGAAGCCCGGCTCCATGGGCAAGCCCCTGCCTGGTATAACCGCCGGTATCGTCGAACGAACCGAAACCGGCGTGTGCGAGGTGACCACGCCGATCACGATCGGGCATCTGGCGCTCAGACCCGGTTGGCCGTCGATGATGCGCGCCTATCTCCATGAGGAGGAACGCTACCGCAAATGCTTCGTCGACGGCTGGTATCTCTCCGGCGATCTCGCGATGCGGGATGCGGACGGCTACTACTGGTTCGTCGGGCGCGACGACGACGTGATCAAGAGTTCCGGCCACCTGATCGGTCCGTTCGAGGTCGAAAGCGTGCTGATGGAGCATCCGGCCGTCGCCGAGGCGGCGGTCATCGGCATCCCCGACGAGACGGCGGGGGAGGTGGTCAAGGCCTTCGTTGCGCTGAAGCACGGATATGAGCCCGGCGAGGAGCTCGAACTCGACCTGCTCGGCCATGCCCGGCGCCGCCTTGGTCCGGCCGTCGCGCCCAAACAGATCGCCTTCCGGACGAACCTGCCGAAGACCCGCAGCGGCAAGATCATGCGGCGCCTCCTGAAGGCCCGCGAACTCGGCCTCCCCGAGGGCGATATCTCCACACTCGAGAGTGACGAAAAATGACCAGCGACAGCAGCCTCAAGCCGCATTTGAGCCGCGAGCACTCCCTGAGCCTCCTGAAGCAGATGATCCGCATCCGGCGCTTCGAGGACAAGTGCGCGGAACTCTATACGCAGGAGAAGATCCGGGGTTTCCTGCATCTCTACGACGGTGAGGAGGCGGTCGCCGTCGGCGTCATTCCAGTGCTGGGCGACGGGGATCGCATCGTCGCCACCTATCGCGAGCACGGGCATGCGCTGGTGCGCGGCGTGCCGATGGGCCTGGTGACAGCCGAGATGTATGGTAAGGCGCAAGGGTGTTCCGGCGGGCGCGGAGGCTCGATGCATCTCTTTTCGGACGCCCGCAATTTCTACGGCGGAAACGCGATCGTCGGCGGCGGGTTGCCGCTCGCCGTGGGGCTCGCGCTCGCGGACCGGATGCGGAGCGAGGACCACGTCACGGCCTGCATCTTCGGCGAGGGTGCGGTCGCCGAGGGCGAGTTCCACGAGAGCCTCAATCTCGCCGCGCTCTGGGGCCTGCCGGTCCTCTTCGTATGCGAGAACAACCGCTATGCGATGGGCACGGCGCTGGAGCGGTCCGAGGCCGAGACTGACATTCACAGGAAGGCGGAGAGCTACAGAATCACGAGCGAGGCGGTCGACGGCATGGACGTAGTCGCCGTGGAAGCGGCGGCAAGGCGCGCCGTCCACGCGATCCGCGAGACCGGAAAACCCTATTTTCTGGAGTTCAGGACCTATCGCTTCCGTGCCCATTCGATGTTCGATGCGCAGCTCTATCGCGACAAGGCCGAGGTCGACGCATGGCGGGCCAAAGGCCCGATCGTCCGGTTCCAGTCATGGCTCGTGCAGAACGGCATCGTCCACGAAACCGATATTGCCGCGATCGAGGCGGAGGTCGCAGGCGAGATCGCCGAGGCCGTCGCCTTTGCCGAAGCCGGCACCTGGGAGCCGCTCGAGGCGCTGACGCGGGACGTCTATGCGGATGTGCGGCCGCCCGCACCGGCAATCGTCGCTCCGTCGGCCGAGACCGTCGAGATCAGCTATCGCGAGGCCATCAAGGCGGCGATCGTCGAGGCGCTGGAACGGGACGAGCGAACCTTCCTGATGGGAGAAGATGTCGGCCGCTACGGCGGCTGCTATGCCGTCAGCAAGGGCCTGCTCGACCGCTTCGGTCCCGAACGTATCCGTGACACGCCGCTTTCGGAATCCGGTTTCACCGGCGCAGGGATTGGTGCGGCGATCGCCGGCATGCGGCCGATCGTCGAGGTGATGACGGTGAACTTCTCGCTGCTCGCGCTCGACCAGATCGTCAACACCGCCGCCACGCTGCGCCACATGTCGAACGGGCAATTTCCCGTCCCCGTCGTCATCCGCATGGCGACGGGCGCGGGCCGGCAGCTCGCCGCCCAGCATTCCCACAGTCTCGAAGGCTGGTATGCCCACATTCCCGGCATCCGCGTGCTTGCGCCGGCGACGCTCGAGGACGCTCGCGGCATGCTCTGGACGGCGCTTCAGGAACCGGATCCGGTGCTGATCTTCGAAAACGTCATGCTTTACAACCGTACGGGTCGGCTTGCGGCAAATGCCGGTCCGGTCGATATCGACCGTGCCGCCGTCCGCCGCGCGGGGCGCGACGTCACGCTCGTCACCTATGGCGGATCGCTGTTCAAGACGCTGGAGGCCGCCGGGCAACTGGCGAGAGAGGGGATCGAGGCGGACGTGATCGACCTCCGGTCGCTGCGGCCGCTCGACATGGACACGATCCTCGCCTCGGTCGGCAGGACCCATCGCGTTCTCGTCGTCGACGAGGGTTGGAGGACGGGCAGCCTTGCCGCCGAGATCGGCATGCAGATCGCCGAGCGCGGCTTTTTCGACCTTGATGCGCCGCCGGCCCGTGTCTGTAGTGCCGAAGTGCCGATCCCTTATCCCGCTCATCTCGAGCAGGCGTCGATTCCGCAGACTGCGACGATCGTTGCCGCGGTCAAGGCAATGTTCGGAAAGGGCTGAGCATGGGCACCTTCCACATGCCTTCGCTCGGCGCCGATATGGAGGCGGGGACACTGGTCGAATGGCTCGTCAAGCCTGGCGCGGCGGTCCGCCACGGCGATGTCATCGCCGTCGTCGAGACCCAAAAGGGAGCGATCGAGATCGAGGTCTTCGAGGACGGGATCTTTGAGACGAGCCTCGCGGCGATCGGCGACCGACTGCCGGTCGGTGCGCCGATGGCTGTGATCGCCCGTCCCGGCGGGGTCGCCCTCGAAGCTCCGGCGCCGCCGGTGTCCGTGACGGCGGTGGAGACGACCGCGACGGCCGTCCCCCCACCGCCCATTCCGCAGGCCGTGCCCGTGGTTCCGGCAGAGCCGGAAGTAGCCGTACGCATTCTCGTCACACCCGCGGCGCGACGGCTTGCCGAGCAGTCGGGAGTAGCACTGGCGGAGCTGCATGGCAGCGGCCCCCGGGGCGAAATCGTGCTTGCCGATGTCAAGGCCCGGAAGGGCAGGGAGGACACGTCGCGGCCGGCGGAAGCGACGGCGACGGGACAGGTGATGACGGGCATGCGTGCCGCCATTGCCGCCGCGATGGCGCGATCGAAACGGGAGATCCCTCATTACTATCTTTCGCACACGGCGGAGCTCGCGAAGGCCGAGACA
>DATGWU010000434.1:0-21395 GCA_035299345.1 Rhizobium sp. | reverse complement strand
ACGCCTGGAAGACGGCGCTTTCGCTGGCCGAGGGTGTTTCTGAAGACCTGCAGGGCGTCTTCCTGATGATGGCGAAGGCGGCGATCCGCAAGGAAGCCTGTCCCTCGGACCTCCGGATCGCGCGGGCCTACGGCACCCATTCGGCGCGGCGCGCCCGCAGACTCCTCGGCTATTTCGAAGAGCAGGGGCTCGTCGTCGTCCACACCGATTTTTCCGGCAAGCGTATCGTCGCCTTCCCGGACCTCGAGGCGGAAACGGCGCCCGGAAGCGCCGACGCAGCGGACGAGCAGCCGGCGCCGACGGATCATTTCGCGGCGGAATAGATCCGTTTGGTCTTCCCCCTTGAGAGCTTCCGGGCCGTCAGGCCCGCTCCTCCCAGACCTTCACCAGTTCGACGATCGTCTTCACTGCCGTTTCCATATCTTGCACGCTCACCCATTCGAGCGGCGAGTGGTAGGCATGGCCGCCGGTGTAGATGTTGGGGCAGGGCAGGCCCATGAAGGAGAGGCGCGAGCCGTCGGTGCCGCCGCGGATGCTGGTGACCTTCGGCTCGAACCCCACGCGGCGGGTCGCTTCGAGCAGGTTCTCCATCACCTCCGGATGGCGGTCGAGGACGATCTTCATGTTGCGGTACTGTTCCTTGACCGTGAAGGTGAAGGTCGAGCCCGGATAGTTTGCCATGACCTCCCCGGTGATCGCCTTCAGAAGCGTCTCCTTTTCGGCGAGGCCCTTTTCCTCGAAGTCGCGGATGATGAAACCGAGGTCGGCGCCTTCCATGGAGGCGCTGACGCCGACCGGATGGATGAAGCCCTGCCGGTCTTCCGTCGTCTCGGGCGCCTGGTCCTTCGGCAGGCGGGCAATGATGTCGGCGGCGATCTTTATGGCGTTCTCCATCTTGCCCTTGGCGGTGCCGGGATGGATCGCGACGCCCTTGATCGTGATGGTCACGCCGTCGGCGGAGAAGGTTTCGTTCTCGATTTCGCCGACTGTCGAGCCGTCCATCGTATAGCCGAACTTCGCACCGAGCTTCTTCAAGTCCACCTTGTCGGCACCGCGACCGATCTCCTCATCGGTGGTGAAGAGAATCTTGACGGGCCCGTGCGGTATCTCCGGATTGCGGACGAGGAACTGCGCCGCCGACATGATCTCGGCCACGCCCGCCTTGTCGTCGGCACCGAGCAGCGTCGTGCCGTCGGTGGTGACGATGTCGTGGCCGATCTGGTCCTTTAGGTCCGGGTGTTCCGAAACGCGGATGACCTGGCTCGTGTCGCCGACGAGGCGGATGTCGCCGCCCCGGTAGTTCGTCACGATCTGCGGCTTGACGCCGGTGCCGGAAAAATCCGGCGCCGTATCCATGTGCGAGCAGAAGCAGATCGCCGGCACATTCTTTTTCGTGTTGGCCGGGATCGTCCCATAGACATTGCCATGTTCATCGAGATGGGCCTCGTCGAGGCCGAGTGCCTTCAGCTCCCGCTCGAGAAGGCGGCCGAGGTCCTTCTGCTTCTCGGTCGATGGCTGCGCCTGCGAGGTCGGATCGGACTGCGTGTCGATCACGACGTAGCGGAGAAGGCGGTCAAGAACGGTGTCATGGGGAAGGGACATGGCGGATATCCGATTCTGGCTGAAGGTGAGGGCGAACTTAGCGCGCCGCTCGCGCTGCGGGAATGCCGGTTTCGGGAAAAGAAGACCGCGCCGGCAGGTTCCGGCGCGGCGATTGGCAGGATGGATGTTACTCGGCGGGCTTGGCGGATGCCGGCTTGCCGCGAGTGGCCCAGAGCGAGCCGAGAATGCCGGCGGCGAGGATCGCGACGGTGACGCCCAGCGAGACGAATGGCGGGACTTTGGCAAGGTCCAGCATGTCGGCGACGAAAATCTTCGAGCCGATGAAGATGAGCACCACCGACAGCGCATACTTCAGATAGGCGAAGCGGTGGATGAGGGCGGCAAGTGCAAAGTAGAGCGCCCGCAGGCCGAGGATCGCGAAGATGTTTGATGTGTAGACGATGAACGGGTCGGTGGTGATCGCGAAGATGGCCGGGATCGAATCGACGGCGAAGACGAGGTCGGCGAACTCGATCAGGATCAACGCGAGCATCAGCGGCGTCAGATAGGTTCTCAGCCTGCCGGTCCTCGGGTCGGCTTCGCGGGCGAAGAACCTCTCGCCGTGCAGCCGGTCGGTGACCGGCAGGCGTTTGCGCAACAGCTTCAGGACCGGGTTGTTCTCCACGTCATAGGGCTCGCTGTTCGAAAACAGCATCTTGATGCCCGTGATGATGAGGAAGGCGGCGAAGAGGTAGAGAACCCAGCCGTAGTTCTCGACGACGGCCGCGCCGGCGGCGATCATGATGCCGCGCAGCACGATCACGCCGAGAATGCCGTAGAGAAGGACACGGTGCTGGTAGGCGCGCGGGATGGAGAAGTAGCCGAAGATCATGGCGATGACGAAGATGTTGTCCATCGCCAGGCTCTTTTCGATCACGAAGCCGGTCAGGTATTCGACGCTCGCCTGCTGGCCGAACTGGCTCCAGACAAAGCCGGAGAAGAGAACGCCGAGCGTTATGTAGACGCCGGACATCAGCAGGCTCTCCCTGATGCCGATCTCGTGGCTCTTTTTGTGAAGAACGCCGAGGTCGAGGGCGAGCAGAGCGATCACGGCGGCAATGAAGGCGAACCACATCCAGACGGCGGCGCCCTGGAAATCAACCCATAGGAAATCCATGACATAATCCATGCCGGATCAGGTTGATTGGAAGAGCACCGACATCACGGTCGATCCGGCGATACACGTCAGAGGGGCCCGGTGCTGACGGTGGAGGTGGTAAGCCGGCCGGAGGTGTTCAAGAGGCGGGCGGAAGAAAATCTGGGGCCGCCTGCCGGACGGTGTCGTGATATGCGGGCAAGAGTGGCCCCGAGCAGACTCGGACGGGCTCGCACGCTGCTTGTTGACAATCCGGCGACTTGCCCCTAAAGACAGCGCCAGCACCGGGTGGCGACGCCCGGTGTTTCATTTGACATGTCCCGTGGCTGCTCCGTTGCTGACGTGAGCCGCCTGTCAGGAGAAGCCGGAAGGCAATCCAGAGGAGGGCGTGTTTCCTAACAGAGCGGGGCCGGAAGGTACTCGCATAAGAAGACGTCGAAAGGAAATACGATGAGCAAGCGCGCATCATCCAAGTACAAAATTGACCGCCGCATGGGCGAAAACATCTGGGGCCGTCCGAAGTCCCCGGTCAACCGCCGCGAATACGGCCCGGGCCAGCACGGCCAGCGCCGCAAGGGCAAGCTCTCCGACTTTGGCGTGCAGCTGCGCGCCAAGCAGAAGCTGAAGGGCTACTACGGCGACATCCGCGAGAAGCAGTTCCGCGCGACCTACGAAGAAGCCAACCGCCGCAAGGGCGACACCGGCGAAAACCTGATCGGCCTCCTGGAATCGCGCCTCGACGCCATCGTCTACCGCGCCAAGTTCGTGCCGACCGTCTGGGCTGCCCGCCAGTTCGTCAACCACGGCCACGTCACCGTCAACGGCGTTCGCGTCAACATCGGTTCCTACCGTTGCAAGGCCGGCGACGTCATCGAAGTACGCCAGAAGTCCAAGCAGCTGGTCACGGTTCTGGAATCGGTCCAGCTCGCCGAGCGTGACGTTCCGGACTACATCGAAGTCGACCACAACAAGATGGTCGCGACGTTCGCTCGCGTGCCGACGCTCTCCGACGTTCCGTACCCGGTCGTCATGGAACCGCAGCTGGTCGTCGAATTCTATTCGCGCTAATTGCGTGCTATTCGGAATTCAGGAAAGCCGTCCCTCGGGGCGGCTTTTTTGTTAGGAGGACTGTCTTCATGGATCTTCAGGCACTTCTCGACGGGATTGTCGCAGAGCTGGCGGAACGACGGGGCGAGGGCAAGGTGGCGGACTATATCCCCCAGCTTGCCAAGGTGGACCCGAACCAGTTCGGGATCGCGGTGACCACGGTCGACGGCAAGGTTTACGAGGCCGGCGATGCGTCGGTACCTTTCTCCATCCAGAGCATTTCCAAGGTCTTCATGCTGACGCTGGCGCTCGGCAAGGTCGGCGAGGCGCTCTGGCGCCGGGTCGGTCGCGAACCGTCGGGCACCGCCTTCAACTCCATCGTCCAGCTCGAGCATGAGCACGGCATTCCCCGCAATCCTTTCATCAATGCCGGTGCCATCGTCATCTGCGACCTCGTTCTCGCCGGCTACAAGCCGAAGGAGGCGATCGGCGAATTCCTGCGTTTCGTGCGTTCGCTCGCCGACGACGACACGATCACGATCGACAGGGCGGTCGCGCAGTCGGAAACGGCGACGGGCTACCGCAACTACGCGCTCGCCAACTTCATGCGTTCGTTCAATAACCTCCAGCATGATGTTGATCATGTTCTCGGAGTTTACTTTCACCAGTGCGCGCTTGCGATGACCTGCCAGCAATTGTCGCGGGCGGGACTCTTTCTCGCGGCGCGCGGTGCTGACCCGATCGGCGGCTATTCCGTGGTTTCGGAAAAGCGGGCGCGGCGTATCAACGCCCTGATGCTCACCTGTGGCCACTATGACGGTTCGGGCGACTTCGCCTTCCATGTCGGCCTGCCGGGCAAGAGCGGTGTCGGCGGCGGCATCATGGCGATCGCGCCGGGCAAGGCCTCGATCGCCGTCTGGTCGCCGGGGCTGAACAAGGTCGGAAACTCCGCACTCGGCACCGTCGCGCTGGAAATGCTCGCCTCCCGCACCGGCTGGTCGGTGTTCGGGGCTTGATCTTCGCGCGCTGAGCAGGCATTGCCAGTGCGAGCCATCCCGGCCGTCCCGGAGCCAGACGATGACACTTTCGACGTCCGCCGAGCGATTCGATGCCGATGCCGGCGATGATGGGGAGATCGCGGATGCGGTTTCCGCCCATCCGGTCTTTGCCGGCGCCCCCCGTTCGGTCGGCTTCAACAAGCTGCGCAAGCGGTTGATCCGCCAGGTCCGGCAGGCGATTACCGATTTCGACATGCTGAAGGGGCAGAAACGGTGGCTGGTCGGGCTTTCCGGCGGCAAGGACAGCTACGGGCTGCTGGCGCTGCTTCTCGATCTCAAGTGGCGGGGCCTGCTGCCCGTCGACCTCGTCGCCTGCAATCTCGACCAGGGGCAACCGAACTTTCCCAAGCATGTCCTGCCGGACTATCTGTCGTCGATCGGTGTTCCGCACAGAATCGAGTACCGCGACACTTATTCGGTGGTGACGGAGAAGGTGCCGCAGGGCGCCACCTATTGTTCGCTCTGCTCGCGGCTCCGGCGCGGCAATCTCTACCGGATCGCCCGTGAGGAGGGCTGCGAGGCGCTGGTGCTCGGCCACCATCGCGAGGACATCCTCGAGACGTTCTTCATGAACTTCTTTCACGGTGGGCGGCTCTCGGCCATGCCGGCGAAGCTGCTGAACGACGAGGGTGACCTGATGCTGCTCAGGCCGCTCGCCTACGCCGCGGAGGAGGATCTCGCGCGGTTCGCCGCCGCCATGCAGTTTCCGATTATTCCCTGCGATCTCTGCGGCTCCCAGGACGGGCTGCAGCGCAATGCGATGAAGGAGATGCTGGCCGGCATCGAAGCGAAGATGCCGGGCCGCAAAGACGCCATGCTGCGGGCGCTTGCGCATGTCGACCCGTCGCATCTGCTCGATCCGAAGCTCTTCGACTTTTCCTCCCTCTCGCCGACAAAGGACGAATGACCATGGCCGATCTCGACATCGCTGCGCTCGCCAACGTGCTTCAGGAGGCGGCGTATGCCGAGATCCTGCCCCGTTTCCGCAATCTCGGGGAGGGCGACATCCGGATGAAGACCGAGGCGATCGATCTCGTCACCGAGGCCGACGAGGCGGCGGAACGGATGATCCGCGACCGGGTGGCCGAACTGCTTCCCGACGCCCTCTTCGTCGGCGAGGAGTCGGTTGCCGCCGAGCCGGCCCTTCTCGGGAAGATCGCCGATGCCGATCTCGCCGTCGTCGTCGACCCGATCGACGGCACCTTCAACTTCGCCGCCGGCCTGCCGCTGTTCGGCGTTATGCTGAGCGTCGTCTCCGAAGGCGAGACCGTCGCGGGTATCATCTATGACCCGATCGGCAACGACTGGGCCATCGCGGAGAAGGGGTCGGGCGCCTGGCTCTGCCGCACCGACGGCACGCAGGAGCGCATGGCCGTGCGGCCGTCGCAGCCACTTTCGCAGATGATCGGGATCGCCAACACAGGCTTCTTCGAGATCGAGAAGCGCCGCAAGCTGCTGGTCAACCTGGCGGAGGTACGTCTCTTCACCAGCTATCGCTGCGCGGCTCACGAATACCGCCTGCTTGCCCAGGGGCACATGGATTTCGCCATGTACAACAAGCTGATGCCCTGGGACCATCTCGCCGGCACGCTGATCGCGCAGGAGGCGGGCGCCCACGCGGCCCGCTTCGACGGATCGCCCTACCTTCCGCACCATACGGCCGGCGGCCTGCTGATCGCCAATGACGAGGAGAGCTGGCGGGAGCTCATGGCGAAGGTCTTCACCATCTGAGACAAAAAAAGCCCGGTCTGACCGGGCTTTTTCTTGTCAGCGTGGGGCGTTCTGCGGCCGGAACAACTGTCCCTTCTCGGCGATCAGCACGAAGACGAGGCCGATGACCGAGACGATGAAGTAGCCGGCCACCATCGGCAGCGCCGTCCCGTCGTAGGCCTGGCCGATCGCGGCGCCGATCAGCGAACCGCCGACGGTCCCCATGAAGCCGAGCACCGAGGACGCAGTGCCGGCGACATGGCCGAGCGGTTCCATGGCAAGCGAGTTGAAGTTCGAGCCGATCCAGCCGAACTGGAACATCGCCAGTGCGAAGAGCACGAAGAACAGCGGGAAGGGCATCGGCTGCGGCCCGAAGACCTGCACCAGCAGCCATACAAAGGTGATGGAGATGAAGCCGACCAGCGAGGCATGCGAGAGCCGCCGCATGCCGAACCGGCCGACGAGGCGTGAGTTCACGAAGGACGACAGCGCCATGAAGGTCGCGACGCCGGCGAAGGCGACCGGGAACCAGGTGCCGAGCTGATAGATGCCGACATAGATCTGCTGGGCCGAATTGATGAAGCCGAACAGCGCGCCGAAGATGAACGTGCTCGCCAGCGTGTAGCAGAGCGCCACCCGGTCGGTGAGCACGATGCGGAAGCCCTCGAGGATCGACCGTGCGGTGAACGGCCGAACGTCCGCCGGTGACAGCGTTTCCGGCAAGCGGGCGTACATCCAGCAGCCGACGAGCGTTGCTACCGCCGCCATGAAGACGAAGATCAGGTGCCAGTGGCCCAGCAGCATGATGACCTGGCCGGTACCGGGAGCGACGACTGGGATCACCATGAAGACCATCATGATCAGCGACATGACTTCCGCCATCTGACGGCCGCCATAGACATCGCGGACGACCGAGATGGTGATGACACGCATGGCGGCCGAGCCGAGACCCTGGATGAAGCGGAGCACGAGCAGCGCGCCGAAGCTCGGCACCAGCGTGACGGCGAGGGAGGAGAGAACGTAGACGCCGAGACCGAACAACATCGGCTTGCGGCGGCCGAAACGGTCGGCGACAGGGCCGTAGAAGAGCTGCGCGATGCCGAAACCAATCAGATAGGCCGAGACGACATACTGGCGGTGGTTTTCATTCGTGACGTTGAGGGCGCTGCCGATCTGTTGCAGCCCCGGCAGCATGATGTCGATCGCCAGCGCGTTCAGCGCCATCAGGAACGCCATCAGCGCGATGAATTCCGGCCGTCCCATGCCCTTGAGCAGGGAAGGACGCGATTCCAATGGTCTGTTCATTGAAGCCATTCCTGAAAAACAGCGAGAAGGCGCCGTGGGAGGCGGCGCCTTGGCAAGTTGAACGCGTCATGGATGTCCGCGGCGGATGCCGCGGATCGGTAAATCAGGCAGCGCCGCGGGCACTGACGCCCTGTTCGGCAAGATGCTTCTGCAGTTCGCCCGACTGGAACATTTCGCGGACGATGTCGCAGCCACCGACGAATTCGCCCTTGATGTAGAGCTGCGGAATCGTCGGCCAGTTGGAATACTCCTTGATGCCCTGGCGGATCTCATCATCGGCGAGCACGTTGATGCCCTTGTAGTCGACCCCGACATAATCGAGGATCTGCACCACCTGACCGGAGAATCCACACTGCGGGAACTGCGGCGTGCCTTTCATGAAGAGAACCACGTCGTTGCTCTTCACTTCGTTGTCGATGAGTTCGTTGATGCCGCTCATGGCAAAATCCTTTCACATGCGGTTCAAGTGCCGCTGCTTCGTCTTTCGCTTAGATAACATGGCGAGCCGAGATTTCCAGCCGCCAATTGAAAAAAGCCAGAAACAGGCGAAGGGTGTGTCCTATCGGCTTCGGCGGTTGATCCGGCGAGCCACGCGCGCTGTCTTGCCGGCGCTGCGCGTGATGCTCTTCTGCCGTGAGGCGGACGTCCGGTGGGCGACATGAGAGCGCCGTCGGCGCCTCGTGAGCCCCGAGACGATGCTCTTGATCAGTGCCGCGATGAATTCGCCGAGGACGCCCTTCACGGTCGTGACTTTCCGTCGGCCTATTCGGGAACCGAGGTCTGCAAGGCCAGCGCATGCAGCACGCCGCCCATGTTACCCTTCAATGCGTCGTACACCATCTGGTGCTGTTGCACACGCGTCTTGCCCCGGAATGCCTCCGCGACGACCTCTGCGGCGTAGTGATCGCCGTCTCCGGCCAGATCACGGATCACGACGCGGGCCCCGGGGATGCCAGCCTTGATGAGATCTTCGATGTCGCCGGGTTTCATAGCCATGATCGGTACTCCTTCCTTGCGGGCGGCCTTAGGCCAGTTCTCCGCTCATGAAGTCAGGGAACCACGATTCATGTGCCGAGCGCAATTGCTCAATTGCCACCGGGCGAGCCTGTCCCAGCTTAACCGTCGAACCGCCGGTCCGGCCAATCCAGGGGCAGAAGACGCCGGCCGCTTCGGCGCGGACGAGCACCGCATCGACGTTCTCTTCCTTGACGGTCACGACGTAGCGGCCCTGGTCTTCGCCGAAGAAAACCGGGATCGGATCGGCACCCTCGAGCGCGTTGATGGTCGCGCCGATGCCGGAGGCCATCGCCATTTCGGCGACCGCGAGAGCAAGCCCGCCGGACGAGCAGTCGTGGACGGCCGTCGCCAGCCCGTCCTCGATAAGGCCGCGAACGAACTCGCCTGCCTTCTTCTCTTCGACCAGATCGACATGCGGGGCGGGGCCGTCGGTACGGCCGTGAACATCACGCAGGTAGACCGACTGGCCGAGATGCGTGCCCCAGCCCGAAGGTGCACCAGCGAGCAGGATCGCTTCGCCCTGGGCGGCAAAGCGGATGCGGGCCATCTTGGACCAGTCGTTGAGCAAACCGACGCCGCCGATCGTTGGGGTCGGCAGGATCGCCTGGCCGTTGGTCTCGTTGTAGAGCGAAACGTTGCCCGAGACGATCGGGAAGTCGAGGGCCTTGCAGGCCTCACCGATACCTTTGATCGCAAAGACCAACTGGCCCATGATCTCCGGGCGCTCGGGATTGCCGAAATTCAGGTTGTCGGTCGCAGCGAGCGGCAGGGCACCGGTCGCGGTGATGTTGCGCCAGCATTCGGCCACCGCCTGCTTGCCGCCCTCGAACGGATCGGCCTCGACGTAACGCGGCGTTACGTCGGAGGAGAAGGCGAGCGCCTTGGTGGGGTGGGTATCGACGCGGACGACGCCGGCGTCGCCGCCCGGAAGCTGCAGCGAGTTGCCCTGGATCAGCGTATCGTATTGTTCATAGACCCAGCGGCGCGAGCAGTTGTTCGGCGATCCTACGAGCTTCAGGAGCGCATCGGCGATATCCGCCTGCGGAACGTCGTTTTCGGCGAGCAGGGCCGGTGTCTTCGGCTCGATCCATGGGCGGTCGTATTCCGGAGCCTCGTCGCCGAGTTCCTTGATCGGCAGGTTCGCCACTTCCTCGCCCTGGTGCAGGACGCGGAAGCGCAGGTCGTCGGTCGTCTTGCCGACGATCGCGAAGTCGAGGCCCCACTTGTGGAAGATCGCCTCGGCCTGCTGTTCCTTTTCCGGGCTCAGCACCATGAGCATCCGCTCCTGGCTTTCCGACAGCATCATCTCGTAGGCGGTCATGCGCTCTTCGCGGACCGGCACCTTGTCGAGATCGAGCTCGATGCCGAGGTCGCCCTTGGCGCCCATCTCGACAGCCGAGCAGGTGAGGCCGGCGGCGCCCATATCCTGGATCGCGATGACAGCACCGGTCTGCATGAGTTCGAGGCAGGCCTCGAGCAGGCACTTTTCGGTGAAGGGGTCGCCGACCTGGACGGTCGGACGCTTTTCCTCGATCGATTCATCGAATTCGGCCGATGCCATCGTGGCGCCGCCGACGCCGTCACGACCGGTCTTGGCGCCGAGATAGACGACCGGAAGGCCGATGCCCTTGGCCTGCGAAAGGAAGATGGCGTTCGACTTCGCAAGTCCCGCGGCGAAGGCGTTGACGAGAATGTTGCCGTTGTAGCGGGCGTCGAACTCGACTTCGCCACCGACCGTCGGCACGCCGAAGGAATTGCCGTAGCCGCCGACGCCGGCGACAACGCCGGCGACAAGATGGCGGGTCTTCTGATGATCCGGCGCGCCGAAGCGAAGCGCGTTCATCGCCGCTACCGGGCGGGCGCCCATGGTGAAGACGTCGCGCAGGATGCCGCCGACGCCGGTCGCAGCACCCTGGTAGGGTTCGATGAACGAGGGGTGGTTGTGGCTTTCCATCTTGAAGACGACGCAATCGCCATCGTCGATATCCACGACGCCTGCGTTTTCACCCGGGCCCTGCAGCACGCGCTGTCCCTTGGTCGGCAGGGTCTTCAGCCACTTCTTGGAGGATTTGTAGGAGCAATGCTCGTTCCACATGGCGGAGAAGATGCCGAGCTCGGTGAACGTCGGCTCGCGTCCGATGAGCTCCAGAATCCGGTCGTATTCCTCAGGCTTGAGACCGTGGGCGGCGACGAGTTCAGGCGTGATCGGAATGGCGTTCGGAATGGTCATGATCTTCTCTGGATCGTTGGGACGGCGGCTTCGGACTGCCTATAGCCCATGCGCGGCCAAACCGCGATAGGGAAATTGCCCGTTTTCAACGTGATCCGGAGGAGAATCACGAATACGTTTCGTAGGCTGCCGGGCCGCCGTCGAGCAGTCGGCGCAGCGTTTGGAGACCGGCAAGCATGGCTTCCCGTTCGCGGCCTTCGCTGAAGCCTACGCGGACGTGGTGATAGACGCGCGAGGAGCGGCCGGCCTTGAACTCGTCCTCGTCGTCTATCAGGACGCCCTCGTTGAGCGCCGCCTGCTTGAAGGTCCCTGAAAGCCACGGCTCCGGCAATTGCAGCCAGAAGAACGGAATGCACGGATGAGAGCGGAACACGTGGCCGGCGAAGATATCGCGCACGTGCCGTTCGCGGACGCCGATCTCCTCCACGACGCGCGCGCGGATCTCGTCGGCCGCGCCCGAAAGCACGAGCTGTGCGCTGAGCTCGGCGAGGATGAAGGGCATTCCGCCGGATGTCATCTTCTGGGTGACCCGCAGGCGCTGCGAAAAATGATCGGGGGCCGCGACCCATGCGCCGCGAACACCGGCGGCGACCGCTTTCGACAGACCTCCGACGAGAAAGGTCCGGTCGGGCGCAATTTCCGCAAGCAACGGAATGCGGTCCCGCACCAGCGCGCCATAGATGTAGTCCTCGATCAGGAAGACATTGTACTTGCGCGCGATGTCGGCGATCTGCCGGCGCCGCCCCTCGGGCAGGGCGCTCAAGGTCGGGTTCTGTCCCGAGCTGATGATGAAGGCGAGCTTCGGGTGCTCGCGTGCGCAGACTCTTTCGAAGTCGTCGGGCAGGATGCCGTCCCCGTCGGAATCGACCAGGCAGACCTGGCGGCCGATCAGGGTCGCGCTGCGCGCCACCTGTGAATAGGTCAGATGTTCGCAGAGCAAACGGTCGCCGGGACTGGTCACCGCCGCGATGATGGCGACAACGGCGGCATGAACACCGAGATGCGGCGTGATTGTCTCTGCGTCGGGTGCCCATTCGCCGCTGGCCAGCCACCGGCGACCCGCCTCCAGCCAGTGCGGGGCGAGCGTCCGGGTGTAGCTCGCAAGTTCGCCCGGATAATCGCGGGCGATATCCTGCATCAGCTGGGCGATGAAGGCCGCCTGTCCGACATCGACGGCGGCCGTGGTGTCGAAGCGCAGTTTTCCGGCGGGTGCGGTGAGCGGTCTCGTCCCGCCGAACCGGGCGACGACGGGATCTCCGGCCGGCGCGGGCGCTTCCCGCTGCGCCGCGAGCACGTAGGTGCCCCGTCCGACTTCGCCGGACACGAGGCCGCGCTCGCGCAACAGGTTGTAGGCTCTGGAGATCGTCCCGATCGTAACGCCCATGTCGTAGGCGATATCCCGCTGCGGCGGCAGCTTCTCGCCGTCTGCGAGGCGGCCGAGCTTGATGTCGCGCTCGGTCGCGTCGGCGATGCGGACATAGAGGGGGCCTTCGGTCGAGGTGAGGTCGGGAAGCCAATTTGTCATGGTGACATTTTTGTAGATTGTCATTCTCAACCTGTCAATTCATAGAAATTGTATCTGTTTATGGGTGTCGCTGTCCGGAGAATACGATGACAATCGATACAATACGTCAGGTTCGAGGCGAGGCCGGCGGCTCGGCAGCATGGCGTCGGCGTGTCAGGAGCGCTTTGGTGGCAATCCTCGGGAAGGCGGCCCGCCGCCGGCGCGTCCGCAGAACCCGGATCGATCTTGCCGGGCTGACCGCCGACCAGTTGCGCGACATCGGGCTGACGCAGCGTCAGGCGGATGCCGAAGTCCGTCGCTCGCTGTTTCTCGCGATCGACAGGACGGTGTCTCCAAAGTGAAGTGCGGACGGGTGGCGACGACTGCCCGTCCCTGATCGGCCCTAGAACTTGTAGCCGATCAGGACGCCGCCGCGGGTCAGGCCGTTGTTGGTGTCGCCGCAGAGGTTGGCGTGCGAGGAGTGCTCCAGCTGCGCAACGACCCTCCAGTGGGCATCGAGGCTGATGCCGGCGGCGGCATACTCGTGAAACAGTAGCGCGCAGCCGAGCTTGGGGCCGTCCGTTCCGTCGTTCCTGAGGTCGCCGTTGTGCAGGGTGCCGCCGGCGCCGCCCTCGAGGAAGAACCCGTCGCCGAGATCGACGGTCCAGCTGAGGCCGGTGAACAGCTGGCTGGCTTCGCCGGCGGAACTGATGGCCGCTCCCGCATGGATGCGTGGCCGGATGAGTTTCTGAAGGCCATCGGACTCGTTGTGTCCCCACGGATCGAAGAAGACCATGGCTTCCACGAAGCCGCCCTTCTCGTCGTTGGTGTCCGTCTTGTCGGCGGCCATCAAGCCGCCAAGACGGACCTCGTCGAACAGGTGGTCCTGCGCCACCGCCTGCCCAGACCAAGCAAGTGAAAGCATGGCCACCACCGTTCCGAGGCGCCGAAACTTGGCAGCAGTGGCAGTACCCATTGATCGAGGCTCCTCCTGCAGGTCACCTCCGAAGCAAGTCGCTCGGGAAGGTTGCGCGGAGGATAGGCTGACGGCGTTTATTAGTGCAACAGGAAAAGCGTATATTTGCGATGGTGTCTTTTGCGCTTGCCAGCCGAAGCCTGCTTTTCCACAGGCACACGTGTTTCAATCGCGCCCCGGAGGCGGGATCAGCAGTTCTTGTCGCCCTTAGACCACCGGTTCACGTCGCGTACGATGCGTGCGCGGATCGGTTGATCCATCATCGGTCCGAACGCATCGAGACGTGCCGGGTTTCCTTCCGCCTGCACGACAAGGAGCGGACGGATGTCGCTGCTGCTTTTGCGAACGAGCAGAATTCGCGGCCGACCGGAATAGGAATCGAGCTCCGGCGCCATGGCGTAGCCCTTGAAGTCGCCGTCACCCGATTTGATCCAGCAGGTATTGGCGCCGACCGCGACCCTCTCCATGACGTCAAGCGCGGAATGGCCGCGGCTCGGCTTCGGCTTGTCGGACTGGCAGGCGGTCAGGGCGAGCACGCCGGACAGGCTGAGCACGACGAGGACAGGGCGCATGGGCGGGTTCCAGGTTTTGGTGCGGGATCGTTCCGGCAGGACGATGTCAGGCTGCGATGACGTCGAGGGCCGAGGCGAAGAGGCCGCGACCGTCGCTGCCGCCGTGAGCCGCCTCGATGAGGTTTTCCGGATGCGGCATCATGCCGAGCACGTTGCCGCGAGTGTTGATGACGCCGGCGATGTCGTGAATCGAGCCGTTCGGGTTGGTGCCCTCGGCGTAACGGAAAACGACCTGGCCGTTGTCTTCAAGGCGCTTCAGCGTCTCATCATCGGCGAAATAGTTGCCGTCATGGTGGGCGACGGGGCAACGGAGAATCTGGCCCTTCGAATAGGCGCGGGTGAAATCCGTCTCGGCGTTGACGACCTCGAGCTTGATCTCTTTGCAGACGAACTTCAGCGATGCGTTGCGCATCAGCGCACCCGGCAGCATGCCCGCCTCGACGAGAATCTGGAAGCCGTTGCAGACGCCGAGCACCTTGGTCCCGCGTTCCGCCGCCGCCTTGACCGCCTGCATCACCGGCATCCGCGCGGCGATCGCGCCGCAGCGCAGATAGTCGCCGTAGGAGAAACCGCCCGGAATGACGATCAGGTCGACGCTTTCCGGAATCTCCGTCTCCGTCTGCCAAACGGTGAGCGGGGCCTTGCCGGAAATCTTGGTGAGCGCGGCGATCATGTCGCGGTCGCGGTTGAGGCCGGGGAGTTGGAGGACGGCTGATTTCATGGCTGGGGATCAAACCTTGCTTGGGCTTCCTGGAATTCGCGCAATTCCAGACGGTTTTCAATGCGGTCCAGACGCGCCTCGTGACGCGCCAAGGTCGTGTGGATATTGTGCATGTCCTGATGCATCGACACGAGTGTGCCGCGCGTGACGTTCAACTCCGCCCGTAGCTCTCGCTGACCCAGCTTTATGTCGGTCACATCCGCGTGGACCCGCTTCAGCAGCTCGTACATCAGTTCGCTGGTCACCTCGGCCACTGCCGGCTCCTTCAACCCTCAGGCGATGGAGATAGTATAGTTCTCGATGACCGTGTTTGCGAGGAGTTTCTCGCACATGGCCTTGAGTTCGGCTTCCGCCTTCGTCTTGTCGGTGCCTTCGAGCTCGAGGTCGAAGACCTTGCCCTGGCGGACGTGGTCGACGCCGTCAAAACCGAGCGCGGAGAGGGCGCCTTCGATCGCCTTGCCCTGCGGGTCCAGAACACCGTTCTTCAAAGTTACGGTCACGCGTGCCTTGATCACTAGAGGCTTCTCCTGTCCTTACTTGACCAGAACCGGCCCGGTGCCGCGCAGCGGTTCATTCAAATTGATGATGCCGAGGCGGCGAGCCACCTCCTGGTAGGCTTCGATCAGCCCGCCGAGATCCTGCCGGAAACGGTCCTTGTCCATCTTCTCCTTGGTTTCGATGTCCCAAAGGCGGCACGAATCGGGAGAAATCTCGTCGGCGAGAATGATGCGCATCATGTCGCCCTCGTAAAGGCGGCCGCATTCGATCTTGAAGTCGATCAGCTGGATTCCGACGCCGAGGAATAGGCCGCTCAGGAAGTCGTTGACGCGGATGGCGAGCGCCATGATGTCGTCGAGCTCGGCGGGATTGGCCCAGCCGAAGGCGGTGATGTGTTCCTCCGAGACCATGGGGTCGTCGAGCGCATCGGACTTATAGTAGAATTCGATGATAGAGCGCGGCAGCACCACGCCTTCCTCGATGCCGAGGCGGCGGGCAAGGGAGCCGGCGGCGACGTTGCGCACGACGATCTCGAGCGGAATCATCTCGACTTCCTTGATCAGCTGCTCGCGCATGTTGATCCTGCGGATGAAATGAGTCGGAATGCCGATCTTGTTGAGATGCGTGAAGACGTACTCGGAGATGCGGTTGTTGAGCACCCCCTTGCCGTCGATGACGTCGTGCTTCTTCTTGTTGAAGGCGGTGGCGTCGTCCTTGAAGTGTTGGATCAGCGTGCCCGGCTCCGGTCCTTCGTATAGGATCTTGGCCTTGCCCTCGTAAACACGGCGGCGACGGTTCATGGCTGGTTGTCTCTGCTGTTGGCGTCGCATCGGGGACGCGTGGATCGATATGTTGCGGTCCCATAGCGGAAAACAACGGTTTTCACAATGCAGGTGTTGTCCGTTTCGATCAAATCCTCAGATCCCGGACGGAAGGCCCTGTGTCCGCCTAACTTCGCATTGGACTTTGACGGGGGTTTTGATTAATGGGGGGCAGAAACCCTTTGATGGCGCTAGTTTTTGGGAGACGCAGATGAGCGGCATGAGCGATCGCGAAAAGGCATTTGAAAACAAGTTCGCGCACGATCAGGAACTGAAGTTCCGGGCCGAAGCGCGGCGCAACAAGCTGCTCGGTTTCTGGGCGGCCGCGCTGATGGGCAAGGATCCGGAAGCCTATGCCAAGGAAGTGGTCGCCTCGGACTTCGAGGAAGCGGGCCATGAAGACGTTTTCCGCAAGGTTCGCGACGATCTCGCCGCCGCCGGCGTTTCCGTCGACGAGGAGGAGCTGCGCGTCAAGATGAGCGATTTCCTCGCCCAGGCCGTCGATCAGATCCAGAGCGAATAATACTCCCCGCGGGCGCGGTCCTTGCGGCCGCGCCGCTCACGGCGCGCGCCAGCCCTGTGCGCGCAGGAAGGCGAACGTGTCTTCCATCGCCATCGGTTTTGCCAGGCCGTAGCCCTGCAGTACGTCGCAGCCGAGTTTCGCGAGTACGCGCACATGATCTCGCGTTTCCACACCTTCTGCGACGATTTTCACGTTCAACGACCGTCCTATATCGATGATCGAGCCGACCAGCCGGCGCTGTTCGGGTGAACGTGTCACGTCGCGTACGAGTTCGCGATCGATCTTCAGCGAATCCGGGCCGATGCGCAAAAGACTCACGATCGACGCGTGACCGGTGCCGAAATCATCGATCTCGATGCCGATTCCGAGCTTGCGGATGTGGGCGAGGTTGGCGCGGGCCTGTTCGTCGGACTCGTCGAGGAAGATCGATTCCAGCAGTTCAAACGAGACGGATCCGGGCTCGAAGGAGAGGGCTGCGAGCTTCTGGGCGAGATGCGGGTCGTGGAGGCGGCGGGTCGATACGTTTACGGACACCTTCGGAACGCGAAGTCCTTCGGCTCGCCAGCGGGCGGCATCCGCTACGGCCTTCTCGAGCAGCAGCCCGTCGATCTGCGCCACGACGCCGATCTCCTCGGCGACGGCGAGGAATTCGGCAGGTGCCAGCAGGCCGCGTTCGGGATGGCGCCAGCGGGCGAGGGCCTCGGCGCCGACCACGTCGAGGCTGCGGGCGCAGAACTGGAACTGGTAGTGCGGCACGAACTCGTCGCTTTCAAGCGCGCGCAGCAGATCGTCGGCGAGGCGATGCGCCGTCACCATCTGGTGGCGACGGTCGCGGCAGAAGAATTCGTAGCGGTTACGCCCGGCATTCTTGGCATGGTAAAGGGCGATATCCGCGTTGAGCAGCAACTGACGTCCGTCGATGCTGCCGCCGCGCTCAAGTGCGATTCCGATGCTCGCTCCCGCGCGACATTCGTGTCCCTCGAAGGCGATCGGCCGACGCAATTCCGCGATCAGCCGCTCAGCCATGACCGCGAGGACGTTCTCGTCGCCGTCATAGGCAACCAGGAAGACGAACTCGTCACCGCCGATACGGGCAACGAAGTCGCCGTCATCGCGCATGGCGTCGCGCAACACGCGTGCGGCGTGGCGCAGCAGCTGGTCGCCGGCATTATGGCCAAGCGTGTCGTTCACCTGCTTGAACCGGTCGAGATCTATGTGCAGGGCGGCGAGCCCCTTGCCGCGCTCGTCGCAGTCGGCGACGATCTGGTCCAGCATCTGGTCGAGGTAACGGCGGTTCGGAAGGTCGGTCAGATAGTCGTGAAGGGCGATATGCTCGATGCGCGCCTTGGCCGCTTCGAGCTCCGCGTTGCGCGCCTCGGCGAGCGTTTTCGCCCTTTCGAGTTCCCTGTGCAGGACAACGTCACCGGTGACGTCCCAGTTGGCGCCGATCATCTTTCGATGACCGTCTGAATCGATGAAGGGCAGGGTGCGTGAGCGAATGTAGTGCGTCGAACCATCCCTGAGGATCACACGATACTCATCCGAGAACGGCAGCAGATTGGCGACGTGGCGGTCGACCTCGCCGAACACGTGCTCGCGATCGTCCGGATGCAGCATGCTCTCCCAGAGCCCGCCGATCTTGACTTCCTCTTTCCTGTCGATGCCATAGAGGGCGAACATCCCGTCGTCCCAGTCCGAGGTGCCGAGATCGAAATCGGCCTCGAACACACCCACGCGGGAAACGTCGAGGGCGACCTTGAGCCGCCGCGAGAGGTGGGTGAGCCGTTCCTCGGTCTGCTTGCGCGTCGTAATGTCGGTATCGGTTCCGATGATCCGCAGGGGGCGACCGTCGGCGTCGCGCTCGACGCAGGAGCCTCGGCATTCGATCCACAGATAATGACCGTCCGCGTGCCGTTCGCGATAGTCGAAGGTCATAAAGTCGGGGTCACCGGCAGTCTGCCGTTCGACACAATGGGCGACCCTTTCGCGGTCCTCCGGATGAATCCGCTCGAGCCAGGCATCCGTCTCGGACGGAATGGGCTCGTCGGGGCCGATGCCGCGCATCTGCCGCCAGATGTCAGAGCAGTACCATTGGTCGAGGTCGGCGCGGTATTCCCACACCCCCGAGGAAGAGCCCACGAGGGCGCTGTGCCAGCGCCTTTCCGCGGCTTCGCTCGCCGCCAGCCGGTTCTTCAAGTCGCTGACATCCGTGAGGGTGACCAGAAAGAGGTCGCCGTTCTGCGGATACGGCGCGAGCGACGCCCTCAGCCAGATATCGCTGTTGCGGGAGGTGATCGCGAGCTCGAGCCCGTGCTGCGCGCCGCGGCTCGCCGATGCCGCGAGCAGGGCGGCGGAGAGCTGAGCCGTGGAGGCCGGAGTGAAAAGGTCTGAGAGGTTTCCGCAGCCCTTCAGCAGCGCAAGTGCTGCGGCATTCGCCGCCTTCACCGCGGTTTTGATATCGATGACAAGGGCCGGTGACGGAACGGCGCCAAGCAGGTCTGCCATCTTTGCCCGGTGCCACTCGTCCTTCGTTCGGCGGCTGCCTTCGGCCTGTGGCAATTCTAGCGCTCGCGTTTACATGGACATTTCTGCCGAAACGCTAGTAGCGCCGGATTAAGATCGAATTAAGCCGATATCCGTTGGCTTGTTCCGTACTGGGACGCCGCCCCTCGTCAAAGGCGCGCCAGAAACTGCGCGAAGACCATCGTGCCTTCGGGCCATGGGCCGTGGCCGGACTCCGCGTTGATGTGTCCGCACTCGCCCGCATCGAGAAGCAGCGAGCCCCACGCGTTCGCAATATCCTCGGTCTGCTCGAACGCTCCGAAGGGGTCATTCCTGCTCGCCACCGTTATCGAGGGGAACGGCAGGGGATCGCGTGGGTAAGGGCCGAAGGTCATCAGGTGTTTCGGCCTGATCTGTGGATTGGCGACGTCCGGCGGCGCGACGAAGAAGGCGCCGGCTACCGTGCTCGTGAAGCGCGGCACGGCGTGGACGGCGGTCGCCACACCCAGTGAATGGGCGACCAGGACCACCGGCCGGGTCGAGGCATTCACCTCCTCGACCACGCGCTCCACCCAGTCCTCCCTGACAGGCTTCGACCATTCGGCCTGCTCCACGCGGCGGGCTGTCGAGAGTTTCGCCTGCCAGCGGCTCTGCCAGTGATCGGGCCCGGAATTGGTGTAACCGGGAATAATGAGGATATCGACGTCGGACGCTTTCATGCCGCTTATCTGCGTTCGCGAAGGCGCCGCGTCAAGACGAGCACGGCCGCCGCAGGCAGAAAATGGCCTCCTCTGCCGAGCTAGCGTAAGAGGGCGGCCGTGAGAGCCACGGCGAAGGTCGCGCCATAGACGAGTGCCATCACGGAGATGAAACGCCGTCTCACGATCCGGCAGATGACGTCGTGACCCGCGTCGAAGTCGAAGCGTTCCATGACGACCCGTTCCGTCGGGACGCCAGCTTCCACGAGCAAGCCGACAGCGGTTTCCATCATGACCGGCGGGCCGCAGACGAAGGCGGTGACGGCACCGGGATCAAGGCCATCGAGCATTCGGGCGAGGTGGCCCGCGTCGCAGATCCCTTTTTCGCAGCCCGCCTCATCGTCCATATCGGTCAGGAAAATCGCCCTGAAATCATGTCCTGCCATCAGGTCCTCGATTTCCGTCCGGACCACGTGGTCGGCGGCCGACCGGGCACCGGCGATCAGCCTCACCGGTCGCGGATCGCCGGCAGCAGCGAGTGCGCGAACGAGGCTCAGCACCGGTGCAATTCCGATACCGCCGGCGAGAAGCAGGATAGGACCGTCACCTGCTTCGTTCAGCGTGAAGCTGCCGTGCGGTCCGTCGACGCCGATCCGCGTTCCGGACGCAAGGCGGGTGATGCTGCCGCTCATATCGCCGGCATCGCGGATCAGGAAACGCAGTTCCGGCAGGTCGGACGGGGCTGAGGCGATGGCGAACGGGTTGTCCGTCACCGTATGCCGGCGGCCGATCGTCAGCCAGGCGAATTGGCCGGCGGCGAAGGAAAAACGTTCGGGCGTATCCGTTTTCAGCACGAGTTCGGCGATCGTGGGGCTGAGCGCCCGCGCAGAGACGACGGTAAACCCGTAGCGGAAGGCGTGGACAGGCCTAAGGACATAGACCACGAGGAGCGACGCCAGCGCAACGAGGGCGATGAAGAGCAATGCGGATGCGCCGAGTGGATCGGCCATGAAGCGTGCGTTCGTGAACGCGTGGTGGAGCCCGAGCAACGCGAGAGCCACCGCCATCGCGCCGTGACCGAGCCGCCAACCCTGGTAGGGCAACAGTCTTCCGCGCAGATATTTGCCGGTGAGAATGAGGAGAACCGCAAGCAGTGTCGCGATTACTCCGGTGAGCAGGTCCGCTCTCAGGAGATAGGCGAGCAATCTCCGCGCCATTGCCGCGACACCGCTCTCGCCGGCCCGAACGAGGAAGAAGACGATATGGAGACCGAGCATTCCGAGAGCGCCGACGGCGGCAAGCCGGTGAAAGCCCATGGTCCGGTCGAGACCGATCCGGCCGGAGATGGTCTCGAAGCGGCCCGAGGTCACGAACTGCATCAGGAACATGGCAAGCGCGGCGACACCTGCAGCGCGTGCAAGCAGCGGAAACACCGTCGCTCCCTGCGGCCCTCCGCTGAACGAGGCGAGCAAGACGGGGCCTGCGGTCAGGACGAGATAGGCGGCGGCGAGCACT
>DATGWU010000433.1:0-4676 GCA_035299345.1 Rhizobium sp. | reverse complement strand
CCGGCTCGCGACCGGGAACCGGCGAGCTTCTGGAGCTCGGCGCCGCCTCGCGTGTGCGCAAGCTCGCCCCGCTCGCGCTCGACCTATGCGGCATTGCCAAGGGTTTCGGCGTTGACGAGATGGCGCGCTGCCTCGACCGTTTCGGCATCACCTCCTACCTCGTCGGTATCGACGGCGAGATGCGGGCGCGCGGCGAAAAGCCCGGCCGCGAGCCCTGGTCGGTCGCCGTCGAACGGCCGGACCGGCAGAACCGCGACATCCTCGGCGTCATGACGCTCGAAGACGGCGCGATCGCCACCTCGGGCGATTACCGCCACTTCGCCGAGGTGAACGGCGAGATGGTCTCGCACACCATCGATCCATCGGAAGGCCGGCCGGTGAAGAACCCGATCGCCTCCGTCACCGTGCTTGCCCGCACCTGCATGGAGGCCGATGCGCTGGCAACCGCGCTGATGGTGCTCGGCGAGAAGAAGGGCGTCGCGTTCGCCCTTTCCCGGCAGCTCGACGCGCTCTTCGTCCTGCGCAAGGATGGCAAGCTCTCCGAGATCGGCCTCGGCCGCTTCGGCGGCGCCTGAGGAGCGGAGACGGCAGGCTAGCCGACCGTCTCGTAGGTGCCCATCACGCTCGCCTCGGCGAGTGCGTGCTTCTTCGCCTCCCGCCAGAGCTCGCCGACCTTCGCCGTACTCATCGGCGAGAGCGTCGGCACGTCGAGCGCGGCCAGCCGGAAGAAATAGCGATGGACGCCATGGCCTGCCGGCGGCTGCGGCCCGTCATAGCGGGCATGGCCAAAATCGTTGGCGACGAAGCGCGGCCGCCCGCCGGGTGCGGTGTCGGCGCTCTCCTGCAAGGAGACCCAATCGGCCGGAATGTTGAACATGCCGAGGTGGTGGAAGGTGCCGCTCGGGGCATCGGGGTCCTCGATGATCAGCACGAAGCTGCGGGTTCCTTCCGGCACCCCGCTCCATTTCAGCGGCGGCATGATGTTTTCGCCGCGGCGGGCATGCTTGTCGGGGATCTTCTCGCTCTCGGCAAAGGCAGGGCTGATCAGGGTGAGAGGCATACGGACACTCCTTTCCACTGGTTGCGCGGCCCGGCCGATCCGTTCCGGTCGAGGGACCACCGGTACCCATTCGGCCGAACAACGAGTGCCGGGCCATGTTCCCGCTTTTAAAAGCCGGTCCCGGGCTCCTCAACCACCCCGACCGATCTCGCGGGTGAGCTCGTGAAAGCTTGGGACCTCGCCGCGCGCCGTGCACTTGCTCGCAAGAAGAAGGAAATGGATCGGAAAGGCGATCGCCTTGCGGCGCGAATCCGTATCTCCGTCGACATGGCTCCCGGCGACGGCGGATCTTTCCGCCTTCTGCAAGGCGTCGTGCAACTCCTCGCGTTCGACCACACCCTTCTCGACCAGCAGGTCGCAGAGAGCGGATAGCGCGAGATAGAGGCCTTCGAGCTGCGGATTGGCGGTGTTCATCCTGTTTCCCCTTTCGTCCTGGCGTCGGTCGGCGGAAGGACCGGCCGATCATGGAAAGCAAGCGACAAATGCGGCTCCGATCCCTCCGGTTCCCTCACGCATTGCGTCGCCACAGCCGGCGGAACAATGACCGGATCGTCTGGTTCGGTCCGCAGAAGGAGAACTATATCACGAAAACAGCGACAATGATCCTCGCGCTGCTTCTGTGCGACAGCGCGGCGCTGGCCCAGGACAATCCGACCCGCCAGACGGCGGAGGGCTTCGTGGCCAAGGCCGCGACCGCCAACCTCTTCGAAGTCGAGGCCGGCAAGCTGGTGCTTCAACGCGGAAAGGACCCGAAGGCGCAGGAGGTCGCGACGGCCGACGGCCTATCCCTTCCGCAGGGTCTCGACGACGAACACAAGAAGAAGCTCGATGCGCTGAAGGCGGCCTCCGACGCCGACTTCGATCAGGCGTATCTCTCGACGCAGCTGACCGGTCACCAGCAGACGGTGGCGCTCTTCGACGACTGTGCGAAGCATGGTCCGGAGGGTGAGGTCCGCGACACTGCGAAGGCGCTGCTGCCGACCCTGCGGATGCACCTGGCCCACATCGAGGAACTGACGGACAAGTGAACGGCGAACAACGGGCAGCGACCGGAGGTCGGCTTACGCTCGGGGGACGGGGCATTCTCCCGAAACGTGAAGCCGCCTCCAGCCGCCGGAAGAAAACCGGGGATCGAAGGTGGGGAAGATCCACCGGCTTCCGCTGTACCCCGGCTGCTTGGCGAGCCGGGGCCAGTTCGCTGTCGCCTAGTTCACGGTCGGCTCGCGCACGACGCGCCAGTTCGGACGTCCGAGGTCATACGGCCAGGGATGGACTTCCTTGTCGTTGAAGTAGACGACCGCCTCGAGCTTCGGGAACTCCGGACGCTTCACCGTCGCGTCCTGCATCCATGATTGCAGATAGCTGTCTCCGCCCTCATAGCCGAGCTCGGCAACCCAGACCGGCTTTCCATAGCCCTGGACGAGGTCGTAACCCTGCTGCAAGCGCTGCGTGAAAGTCTGCGGAGCGCCGTAGGCACGCTCGTCGTACCCCTCGAGCCCGAAGACGGACAGTCCGATATAGTCGGCGTAGTCGTCACCGGGGTAGTAGTTCTTGAGGTTCGGCAGACCCTTTGGCGACCACATGAGCTTCGCCTGCGGAGCCTCCTTGCGGACGATGTCCATCATCCGGTGATAGGCGGTGAGATAGGATTGCGGGTCCCATCCGGCCCAGGAGAAGCGACCGGAGGTGTCCTCCATCTCCTGTCCCCAGCGGACGATCACCGGGCTCTTCATCTGCCCGATGATCGCGGCGATGGTCTGCATGTTGGGGTCGTAGTCGCCGTTGAGGATCTTCATCCGCAGCTGATTTGACGTCAGCCGCCAGCCGACGTCCCACGACCACGGCTCGATGGTGATCAGCAGAGTGCGGTTCCGTGCCATCGCATAACCGTCGGCCGCCTTCAGCGATTCGAGATCGACGTCTTCCCAGGGCAGGAAGAGGCCCTCGATGCCGAGGTCCTTCTGCTCGGCGAAATCGCCGTGGGGATCATAGGCACCGAAGGTCAGCCCGCCGGGATGGACGGCCGGCCGCTTGTCCATGATGGACTGCACAGCAGTGCCCGCCATCCCGCCGGCATTCTGCGCCTGGCTCATCGGAACGGATGCGCCGACCAGCAGCAGCACCATGGCGGTTGCTGCGAGTGCCTTCTGTTTCAGCGTTTTCATCGTGTTGTCCTTTCTCGTTCATTGCGTCGCGACGAGAGTCTTCTTCAGCCGGGCGGCCTTGGAGCCGACCGTGTCTGCATCGACGAGCTTGCGGAACTCGTCGCTCGCGCGCGGGTTTGCGTGGCGGAAGACGTACCAGTGGCCGAACGGGTGGCGCCGCTGGTAGACGGTGGCGCCGACCTTGGCATGGCCGAAGCAGGTGGCGGCGCGTCCGGCACCATCGGCGGCGGTCCACTTGGCGAAGATGCAGAGCTTGCCGTTATCGTCGACGGCCCAGCGGCCCTCGCCGAAGGACGGCTTGTTCTTTTCGTTCGTCCAGGCGACGAAACCATGCTTCTTGCCGTCGAAGCGGCCGCCTCCCGTCTTCCAGATCCAGGTCTTGTCACCGTAGATCTGCGTGAGTTCGCGCGCGGTCACCGGCTCGACCTTCATCTTCGATGCACGCTCGCCCGCCGACACGGCAAAAGGCGAGACGAGGCCGAGCAACAGGCACGTGACCGTTGCGGTTTTGATAAATCCTTTCATTTGCACCCTCCTTTGAACACGACACACGGAGCGGCATTGCCCGGTGCTACACATCGGATTTCTCGACGCCGGCAGCGCGCACGGGCTCGAAGCCGTGCCAACGGATGCGCAGGCGCGTTACGGTTGTCTTGCCGCCGAAGCCGGCTCCGGCGACGGTGAAACGGGTTTCCGTGAAGCTGACGACGTCCTGCCCGGTGGCAAGCGCCTCGATCGAGCCGACGCCGTGCCGGCCGAGTTCGGCACCGCCGACGAAGACGGCGAGCACGGTGCTGGCGAGTGTCACGGCGAGCCCGCGGGAAACGGGGATGGCTTCAAGCCCGTTCTCGATTGCGTGGCGCACGATGACCGTCAGCCCGAGCAGCGCGTAGAGCGCGACGTTGATCCCGACGAAGACATAGAAGCCTGCGGCCGAATTCTCCTGCGGCGCGAGTGCGATCGCCGCCGCCGAGACCACCGCCAGCAAGGCGTAAGGCGCAAGCACCCGCACCGGCAGCTGGGCGCGCTCCTGCTTTCCCTTCGGTGTGATGCGGAAGTCGACGAAGCTCCTGGCAATCGCGTCGCGGACGGCGGCGATCACGCCCGCCAGCGACCACGGCCAGCGCAGAAGGATGAAGGCAATCCCCTCCCAGCCGAACAGTTTGGCGTCGTGCGGGCGGTAGGTCTCGGTGCGTCTCCAGAAGAAGGCGAGCGCGATCAGCACCAGCGACAGCGGCGAAAAATGCAGGAGGAAGTCCGGATAGGTGACGTTGACGAAGACGCGGCCGTCGACGAGCGCGACGAGCGGCAGCAGGAACATGACCGCCATCATGCCGGAAAAGAGCGGATACCAGAGCTGCGAAAACAGGAACTGGAACTTCAGCCGCAACGGCAGGCGCCGGACGAGCGGACGGGAATATTGCAGCAGGATGGTGACGAGGCTCCGCGAC
>DATGWU010000432.1:0-5090 GCA_035299345.1 Rhizobium sp. | reverse complement strand
ACCGAGACTCTTCACCAATCCCTTCTATGGAGAATGACGCTTGCCCCTCGAAAGACGACCGGACCGCAAGATCGGTATCAAGGATGTGTCGCGGGAGGCCGGCGTCGCACTCAGCACGGTTTCCCATGTCCTGAACGGCACCGCGCCGATTTCGCAGGAGGTGCGCGTGCGGGTGCTGGAGGCGGCGCGCAAGCTCGGCTATCTCGCAAAGCGCCAGCGCAAGGGCGCCATCGCCTCGCTCAGCACGCTCTACCTCGCGGTACCGCCCGGCAACCTGCCGCACAACGACATCAACCTCGTGTCGTGGACGCTGTTGACCGCGCTTTCGCGGGAATGCGAGCGGCGCGGCATCCGCATCGTCGCGCATAGCGGCGCGCCACAGCTCAACGCCGCCGAAATCCTCGCAGGCGCGCGCGCCGCGGAGGCGGAGGCGATCGCCGTCGTCTTCGACGACAACCCGAAACTGCTGAAGGGCCTTGCCGGCAGCGACATTGCCGTCGTTCTCCTGAACGGCGAGGACCCGACGATGAGCATCGACACGGTCGCCCCCGCCAACCGCTACGGAGCCCGGCTCGCGACGGAATGGCTGCTTGCAAATGGTCACCGACGGATATTGCACCTGACCTGGCGCGGCCGTAGCACGATCATGCGCCGTCTCGACGGCTTTCACGACGCCTATCTCCAGCGGGACTTGTCGACTGATCTCGGCGAAGTGCTCTATGCGAAGGGCTATGAACCGCAGCACGCCCGCGAGGCCTTGCGTGCCTTCGTGGCGGAGCGGGGCGGTCTCGACGGATTTACTGCCGTCTTCTGTGCCGCCGACAATCTAGCGATCGGGGCGCTCACCGAACTCCAGGCGCTGGGTTTTCGTATCCCGGCCGACATCGCCGTCGTTGGCTTCGATGGTGTGGCGCCGGGCGATCTCACGCAGCCGTCGCTGACGACGGTCAGGGTGCCGCTCGATGCCTTGGCGGCGGCGACGATCCAGACGCTGGAGCAAAGACTGTCGGGCGCAGGCCGCGATCAGCCGGCGGCGAGAATTGAACTCGGATGTCGTCTGATCGAGCGTGAGAGCGGCGGCTCGGTCGTCGCCTAACGTGAAAAAATTTTTTCGCCTTGATTTTTCCAGATTGATGGATGATCGTCAATTTCACGGCGATATCGCGAGAAAATATGGGGATCGCGGCTCCGTTTGCTAAACTGGGAGGTTGGCATGATTTTCAATGAAAATATTTTCGCATCTTCTCTTGGCGTATTGATGGCGACGTGGCTCGCGGGATCGGCTCTGGCATTTCAGGAGTCGCCGATGCTGGCCGAGCAGGTAAAGGCCGGCAAGCTGCCCCTGGTCGAACAACGCCTTCCGGAGAAGCCGACCGTCTTGCAGGTTGCAGAGGTCGGCAAATACGGCGGCAACTGGCAGCGTGCCTACAAGGGTCCGGGCGACCGCTGGGGACCGACGAAGCTGATGGAGGAGCGCGTCGTCAAGTGGTCGCAGAAGCCGGGCGGGCCGCTCGGGCTCGTGCCGGGCTACATCTCGTCCTATTCGGTCAGCGAGGATTCCCGCGAATTCACCTTCACGCTGCTGAAGGGTCTCAAGTGGTCCGACGGTGAGCCCGTCACCACCGAGGACGTCCGCTTCTGGTATGAAGACGTCTTCATGAACAAGGACCTTCTGGCGTCGATCGACCAGACCCTGGCGCCAGGCGGAAAGCCGATGAAGCTGGAAGTCGTCGACGAGCAGACCTTCAAGGTGAAGTTCGACGAACCGTATGTCTACTTCCTCGAGATCCTGGCGAAGGACTCCACCGGCGACCCGAGCCTCGACCGTCCGAGCTTCCTCTTCCCCAAGCACTATTTGAAGCAGTTCAACAACAAGTATGCCTCTGAGGACGAGCTGAGCGCGGCCGCCGCGAAGTTCGGCGTCGAGAAGTGGACCGATCTCTGGGGTTCGAAGGGGGCCGCGACCGCCTGGTGGCAGAACCCGGACCTGCCGGTGATCACCGCGTGGAAGATCGAGAAGCCGGCCCCCGGCGATGTCGTCACGATGGTGCGCAATCCCTACTATTACGCTGTCGACCAGGCCGGCAACCAACTGCCCTATATCGACCGCATCTCGCACAAGCTGTTCAGCGATCAGGAGGCATTCAACCTCATGATCGTCCAGGGGCAGATCGACATGCAGATGCGCTATGTCGAGCCGCAGGACTTCACCTTCTACAAGGAGAACGAGGCCAAGGGCGGCTACAAGGTCCATCGCTGGACGCAGGCGCAGACCTGGTCGCTCGTGCCGAACCTGAACGTCAAGGACGAGGTGTTGCGCGGCCTCTTTGAAACCTCCGATTTCCGGGAGGCGCTCAGCGTCGCAATCGACCGTGAGACGGTGAACGAGCTGATCTTCTCGGGCCTTGCGGAAGCGCGGCAGGCTTCGCCCGTGACCGGCTCGCCGAACTTCGATCCAGCGCTGGAAACGCACTGGGCCGAGTACGATCCGGACAAGGCGAACGCACTTCTAGACGGCATCGGCCTCGACAAGCGCGACAGTGAGGGCTTCCGTCTGCGCCCGGACGGCAAGCGCCTGTCGATCGTCGTGGAGATGGAGCACTCGAACGGCCCGAAGACCATGGAAATCGTCGCGGCGAACTACAGGGACGTCGGCGTCGAGCTGCTGCCGCGGATCATCGACCGCACACAGTGGGACGCCAACCGCGACAACAACGAGTTCCAGATGCAATGGTATCCGTTTGACCGCCTGTCGGTCGTCGCGGCCGACCCGCGCATCATGATGGGCAACGACTCCTACGCTCACCAGTACTACATCTGGTACACGACGAAGGGGGCCAATGGCATCGAGCCGCCGGCCGATCATCCGATCCGCACGCTCTTTGCCGACTGGGACAAGGCCGCCAAGGCGGCCGACCGCAAGGAGGCGGATGCGGCCCTCAACGACCTGATCACGACCTTCGTCACGCAGGGCTGGGTCATCGGCGTCGTCGGAGAACTGCCGGCCATTTCGGTGGTGAAGAACAACTTCATGAACTTCCCCGACGACCTGATCGAGGACGACATCACGCGCGGCATCGGTCTCGGCGCCACGCAGCAGATGTGGATGGCGCAGTAACCGGCGGGATCGCGGGAGATCGCGGCGGACCGCCGGCACGAAGCCGCCGGCGGTCCCCGTCTCGGACCCGCTTGTGGAGGATCCCGGTTCCTGCTCGGCAATGAGCGTCGGCAACCGGGGCGAGGTATTGGGAACAGGAGGTGGCGTCGTGCTGAAGTATGTTGTCACGCGCTCCATGTGGGCCATTCCCACATTGGTCTTCGTCTCGTTCATTTCGTTCGTCATCATCCAGCTGCCGCCGGGCGACTTCGTGACGGCCTATGCGGCCCAGCTTCGAAACAGCGGCGACTTTATCAGCGAGACCGAGGAAGCGATGATGCGGGCCCGCTACGGGCTCAACGATCCCCTTCTGGTGCAATACTGGCGATGGATTTCCAACATCGTCCTCCATGGCGACTTCGGGCGGTCGCTCGAATGGAACGCTGCCGTCGGCGACCTCATCTGGGAACGCCTCGGCCTCACGCTCCTGATCTCGACGCTCAGCATGATCTTTACCTGGCTGATCGCCATTCCCGTCGGCGTCTATTCGGCAACGCGGCAGTATTCGGTGTTCGACTACGTGTTCACCGTGTTCGGCTTCCTCGGCAAGGGAGTACCCGACTTCCTGCTGGCTCTCGTCCTGATGTGGATGACCTATATGTGGCTGAACCTCGACGTCGGCGGGCTCGTATCCCCGCAGTTCGAGGGCCAGCCATGGGACCTTGCGAAGGTCGTCAACATGCTCTCGCACATCTGGATTCCGTTGCTCGTGCTGGCGACGGGCGGGGCGGCGGGGCTGATCCGCGTCATGCGGGCGAACATGCTCGACGAGTTGCGCAAGCCCTATGTGGAAACCGCCTATGCGCAGGGCTTCGGCGAACGCACCGTGGTTTGGCGTTATCCGGTTCGCATCGCCCTCAACCCGTTCATCTCAACCGTCGGCTGGGCCCTGCCTGCGCTCTTTTCCGGCGACGTGATCACGGCCGTGGTGCTCAATCTGCCGACGACCGGGCCGCTGCTCCTGCAGGCACTCAAGATGCAGGACATGTATCTCGCCGGCAGTTTCATCCTGATCCTGAGCGTCTTCACGGTCATCGGCACTTTGCTCTCCGACATTCTCCTTGCGCTGTCCGATCCGCGCATCCGGTTCTCATGAGGCGCATATGACCGATACCGGCACTTATCCCGCGACAGACATGCTGACCGAGGTTCCGCCGCTCGCGGCAAGGGACGAGTTGAAGGCCGAGGGCAGCTACACCGCCAAACCCTGGATGCTGATCTGGTGGCGTTTCCGCCAGCACAAGCTGGCCGTCGTCTCGCTCGTCTTCATGGTCTGCCTCGGGTTCCTGGCGATCTTTGCGGACTTCATGTCGCCGTATACGCCGAACACGATCAACCGCATCAATACCTTCACGCCGCCGAGCGTGGTTCGCCTCCTGCATGACGGGCAGTTGCAGCGCCCCTTCGTCTATGCGGTGAAGCGTTCGCGCGACCCCGAAACAGCGCGGGTGATCTACGCGGAGGATCGAAGCAAGGTGCTGCCGATCCGGTTCTTCGTCGAAGGGGAGACTTACGCCTTTCTCGGTCTCGTCGAAACGAAGCTGCATTTCTTCGGGATCGACGACCGCCGCCAGAAGATCAACCTCATGGGGACGGATTCCCTCGGGCGCGACCTCTTCAGCCGGCTCCTCTATGGCGCCCGCGTGACACTTTCCGCCGGTCTGATCGGGGTCGCCTTCTCCTTTGTCCTCGGCCTCGCACTCGGCGCCGTCTCCGGCTACTACGGCGGCTGGCTCGACGCGGCGATCCAGCGGCTGATGGAGTTCATCCGGTCGATCCCGACCATTCCGCTGTGGATGGGGCTCGCCGCAGCGCTGCCGATCAGCTGGGATCCGCTCTTCGTCTACGTCCTGATCACCATCATCCTGTCGCTGATCGGCTGGACCCATCTCGCGCGGGTCGTTCGCGGCCGTTTCCTGTCGCTGAAATCGGA
>DATGWU010000431.1:0-13057 GCA_035299345.1 Rhizobium sp. | reverse complement strand
ACGCCTGGAAGGCGCTGAAGGAAGGATGGCTGAAGGTCGTGCCCCTCGTCGTCCTCATCGCAGTGCTGCTGTCCGGCCGAACACCGTTCGCCGCCGCCTTCTGGTCGATCAGCACATGCATCCTCGTCCTGGTGGTCCAGGAGGTCCGTGACCGCGGGCTCACAGAGGGCCTGTCCGGCACCGCTCACGGCGTGTGGGAAGGCTTCGTCCTCGGCGCTCGGCAGTCGCTCTCCGTTACCGCCGCAGCAGCACTCGTCGGCGTGGTGATCGGCGTGGTGACCCTGACCGGCGTCGGTTTCAAGATCGCCTATATGGTGACCAGCGTCGCCCAGGACTGGGCCGCCTCGGTACACGCAACGCTCGCCTACCTGCCCTTTGAAGTGATGACGGTTCCGACACTGACACTGCTCTTCACGCTCATCCTGACTGCGGTCGTCTGTATCCTCATGGGGTGCGGCATCCCGACCACGGCCAACTACATCATCATGGTCGCAGTCGCTGCCCCGATTCTCGGTCTCCTCGGCGTCCAGCAACTGGTCGCGCATTTCTTCGTCTTCTATTACGGGGTGCTGGCGGACGTAACCCCGCCCGTCGCCATGGCCGCCTATGCGGGCGCCGGGATCGCCGGGGCCAATGCCTTCAAGGCAGGCAACACCGCCTTCCGGCTCAGCATGGGGAAGGCGCTCGTTCCCTTCGTCTTCGCCTTCCAGCCGGCGCTGCTGCTTGTCACCGACGGCTTCACCTGGCCGGATTTCTTCCTCGCCTTCGGGGGCACCGTCCTCGGCATCGTCGTGCTCGCGGCGGCAGTCTCCAACTGGCTCTTCGCGCCGCTTTACTGGTTCGAGCGGATCGCTCTCGTCTTTTCGGCGATCCTGCTCGTCGCACCCGACCTGACCGCAACCATCATCGGCATACTCCTCGTCGCACCAATCGCAGCGCGACAGTTGCTCGGCAAAGGCCGCAACCTCTTGACATAGGTCTATCTGCGCCCACTCGGCTGCGTTCATGGGAGTGTCGGAAAGGTCGTTTTCCAGCCGCCGCGAAGAGGACCCGGCTTTGCACAAGCACGCGAAATGATGTTCTCATTGCAGACCTGCTTCGAGCGCCGTGCCGACGAAGCGCGTCATATTGGATGCCGGGAGGAACGATGAAGGACAGCAGGGGCGGCGACATCTGCTCTCGGACGGAGACGGACGTACGGGCGAGTGTCAGAACTGGACTCACCTTACGTCAAATCGAGGTAATACGAGCAGTCATGATCGCCGGCACAATCGCCGGGGCTGCGCGCCTGATGAACCCGCATTGACTGTCGCGGTTTGTCATCCTGACTGAGCCTCGGAGATCACGGTCCTCCCGGACCCACGCATTTGCGTCGACAAGCGTGGTGCGTTCGACCATTTTAGTTGAGGAACGCAAGCGTCAGTGGCTTTGAAAACGTCATGTTTTGTTCGCTCAAGACAGACTTCGGGGTCTCAAAGATGCCTGTGGGCATGATGGAACTGTGAGCGCCTTGATGAGGGTACCAGCGTCAACGTTCCGTAAGGCGCTGATTTTGATGCTTTTTTCGGGGGACGCGACCAGATCACTGCAGAATTGGAGAAACCGCGTGTTGGCAGCGGGCTTTGACAAGAAGTACAGAGCGTGCTTTTCTGTCCTTGGTCCTAGGACAAAGGACGTCAATTGGAACGCGCGATGAAAAGCCAGGACATCGTCATACTGCTCAAGCTCATCAGCCTCCAAGAGCAGGAAAAAGAGCAAGGGGGCGAACACTTGCGCCCAGCGGCGCAGGGCGATGACCCATACTCCGTCCGGAATCTGGAGGCATCTCTCGGCATAAGCAAGACCGAGGTCAATGAGTCGATCAAGAGGAGCCTAGCGTCCGGCATTGCCAGCAAAGATCGCGAACTTGGCCGACCCAAGCCGAGCCGACGGAATCTCTTCAATTTTATCGTCCATGGCTTGAAATTCACCTTTCCGGCAAAGCCCGGAGCGATGCAGCGAGGCATGCCGACTGCGTTTGCTGCTCCTATGCTCGAAGGCCTTCTAATGAGTGCCGGCAACTACATTTACGTGTGGCCGCATGCCAGCAGCCATGAAATGGGCCAGTCAGTCGATCCGTTGTTCAAAAGCGTACCGGAAGCTGCCCAAAAAGACGTCCGCCTCTACGAATATCTGGCACTCTGCGACGCGATCCGTCTCGGAAACCAAAGGGAAGTGGGTTTGGCAAGTGAGCGCCTCTCAACACGGATACTCGGCAAATGACCACTGTCCGCGGCCAACTGCTCGAAATGTTGAAAGTCGTCGCAACGGCGCTCGAACAGGATTTACGTGATCGCCTTGTATTCGTCGGGGGCTGCACAACGGCGCTCTTCATCACAGACCCGGTTACTCTCGAAGATGTCAGGGCTACCGACGATATCGACCTTATTGTCGATCTTGCAGGGCTTGCCGAATGGGGCCAGTTATTAGAACAGCTGCGAGAAAGGGGATTCAAAGAGTCCTCAGATGACGATGTCATCTGCCGAATGCGACTCGGCCCGCTCAAAGTCGATTTCATGCCGGATGATGGAGCGATCCTTGGCTTTAGCAATCGCTGGTACGCAAAAGGTATCGAAACCGCTGAGGTTCACCAACTGACTGAAATTCTCACCATCCGGCTCCTTACGCCCGCCCTCTTTATAGCGACGAAGCTGGAAGCATTCGCCGGCAGGGGCAGTGATGACCTTTATTCCAGCAGAGATGCTGAGGACATACTTCTCGTCGTTGATGGGAGAGAGGAACTTGATCAGGAATTGGCGAATGCCGGTCCCGACGTCAAGACATACATCGCTGAACAATTCCAGGCCCTACTCAAGCACCGCGACTTTGACGATTTCCTCGAGGGAAATTTGCGTGGGCAGCCCGGCCGCGCAGCCATCGTGCGCGAGCGCTATTTTGCCATCAGCCACTGCGCAGACGGTGGCACCCATGCGCATTGAAGCAAACTGGTATAGCCGGCAAGGCACCAGAACCGCAGACAATCGTGACCATGCGGGCCTTGGCATCAATACCTGCGGCGTGATGGGCATCGTAGTCGATGGCTCTACCGCGGGCGAGAACAGTGGAGAATATGCCGAAGCGATCGTGCGGGAAGCGATCGACTGGTTTAGCGGTCTGCGAGGAACACTTGATGTCGATGCTTTTTCGAAACAGCTGCGCGGAATCCATCTTGATTTGCGCGCGCGTTATCCCAAAAGCTCTGCCAGTTTCGCTATTGTGCATGCCGAGCCAAGAACACGAATGACAGTTATCCATGCCGGCGACTGTCTTTTCGGCCAGATTGAGCGAGGCGACAGAATTCATTGGCGGACTCAACCTCACACGCTTGCCAATGCCCTTACTGACGTTGCCCTTGGCGAATTATCGAAGATGCCGGCCAGACATCTCCTCACCAAGAGCTTCCGTTCCCGGGAATATATGACACCTGAAATCCTGGAAACTGACAGCTTACCTGGCGTCTATTTAGTCTCCACGGATGGCTTTTGGGCCGAACTTTCAGCACACGAGCAACTTGCCGTGATCGATGGCCGGAAAGTCGAGGTGAATGGAGAGCATGACGACTGCAGCGTTCTAGAGCTCGCAATCACGGATAATGCCGACCCGCAGATTATAACTGACATGGGCGGGGCTTCCCCCAATTTTTACAGTGCCCACATATAGCGGCCGCGAGATTTTCATCATCTCGCAACCTCCGATGCCAAAGGGGCAGAGGGCTATTGTCGAACCGTTACAACGTTGCGAGTTTTCACCAGCACTTGAAAGTGCGCTGCCACGGTGAGCATCGTCGCCATGATTGGATCAGAACCGCGGACCAGAAATCCAAGTCGTCTGGCCCGATCAGATCCGAGCGACAACTGGGGGCATCATCCCCGGCCGCTCGCACGGCCGGGGATGTCGGGATCATGCATTGAGCGTCTTGGCAAACGGCATGAGACGGATCCGCTTGCCGAGCGCCTTGTAGACGGCATTGGCGACCGCCGGACCGATCGGCGGAACACCCGGCTCACCGATCCCCGACGGAGGATTGGCGGAGGCGAGGATATGGACCTCCACCACCGGCATCGCGTCGATCCTGAGCGGCGTGTACATGTCGTAATTTCCCTGATCGACCTTGCCGGACGTCAGTGTGATCTCCTCGCCGAGAATGGCGCCGAGACCGAACCCGATCCCGCCCTCGACCTGAGCGCGAACCTGATCCGGATTGACCGCCAAGCCGCAATCGACGGCGGCGACGACGCGTTCGACCTTGATGTTGCCGTCGCCGTCGGTCGAGACTTCCGCGATCTGCGCAACGACAGATCCGAAGCTTTCCGCCACCGCTACACCGCGGAACCGACCTTCCGCAACCGGCTTGCTCCATTCCGCCTTCTCCGCCGCGAGCCTTAGGACAACCGCGTGACGCGACTGCGGATCGAGCATCGAGAGGCGATACTCGACCGGATCGCGGCCCGCGGCCTCGGCGACCTCGTCGATGAAGGCTTCCGCCGCAAACGCGGTGTGAGTCGAGCCCACCGAACGCCACCAGAGGACGGGCACGCCGACCTCTGTCGTCGTCAGGCCGACCGTCTGGCTGGGAATGGCATAGGGCAGGTTGCTCGCCCCTTCGACCGAGGTGGGATCGACCCCGTTCTGAACCATGCCCTCGAACGCGGTCTTGGCCATGATCGATTGCCCGACCACGTGATCGCTCCAGGCGACGAGCTTGCCGTCACCATCGATCCCGGCCTTGAGCTTGTGCACATAGGCCGGGCGATAGCGGCCGGCCCGCATGTCGTCCTCTCGGGTCCACTGGACCTTGACGGGAGCGCGGAAGCCGAGCGCCTTGGCGACATAGACGGACTCGACGACCACGTCGCCGTCGAAGACTGCGCGCCGGCCAAAACTGCCTCCGCTCTTCATGACGTGCAGTTTCACCTTGTCCGGTGTCGTGCCGACGATCTGGCTGGCAAGCATCTGATAGACGTCGGGGAACTGGTGCCCGCCCCATATCTCCAGCGTTCCATCCTCGGCCCTGCGCGCCACCGCGTTGAGCGGTTCCATCGCGGCGTGTGCCAGATAGGGAAACTCGAAGGTCGCCTCGATGACCTTGGCCGCACCCGCAAAGCCCGCCTCCGCGTCACCGTCATTGCGCGCGACAGCCACCGGCGCCTTGTCCGCGAGGCCCCTGTACATCGCCATGATCTCGGAGCTGCTGCGCTTTTCGGCCGTCGTGTCGTCCCAGACCACCTTGACCGCTTCCCTGCCCTTTATCGCCGCCCACATATGTTCTCCGACGACGGCCACACCACGCGGCGTCTCGACGACGTCCACGACACCCTTCACGGAACGCGCTGCGGTCGCGTCGAAGGACTTCACCTTGGCCCCGAACATCGGCGGGTGGATCATCACGGCCGTCAGCATGCCCGGCAGCTTGACGTCGATCGTGTACTGTTCGGTTCCGTTCGCCTTCCGGGCACTGTCGAAGCGTTTCAGCTTGGCGTTGCCGATCAGCTTCCAGACACCCGGCTGCTTGAGTTTCACGTCGGTCGGCACCGGCATGGCTGCCGCCTTGGCGGCAAAGGCGCCGAAGCCGGCGGACTTGCCGGAGGGATGCGCGAGCACGCCGTTTTCGACCGTGATCTCCTCGGGTGGAACACCCCATTCGGACGCTGCAGCAGCCGTCAGCATGGCACGCGCCGTCGCGCCTGCCTTCCTGTAGCGCTCCCAGGAGGTGACCATGGATGTGGAGCCCCCCGTTCCCTGGATCGCGCCGCCGAAGGCGATGTTGCCGTAAGCCTTCACATTGCCTGCCACGCCGCGGACGTCGATCGACCACCAGTCTGCGTCGAGTTCCTCCGCAACGAGCGTCGCAAGCCCGTTATACGAGCCCTGCCCCATCTCGAACTGGGACGAGAGCACGACGACCTTGCCGTCGCCGTCGATCGTCAGATACGGCGTGAAGGCGGCCGCATTGCCGCCGTCCGCGACAGCCTCGCCGGCAATGGCGGACGACGCTGCGACGAGTTGATAGCCGACGGCGAGACCGCCGCCAGCCGCCAGCGCGCCCAGCATGAACTGCCGGCGCGATGCCTGCATCTTTGCGACGGGAAGCGTGAGGTTCTGCATCAGTTTCGGGATCATCGTTCAGGCCTCCAGACGCTTGGCGGCTTCGTGAATGCCGGCACGGATTCGGTGATAGGTGGCGCAGCGACAGAGATTGCCGGTCATGGCAGCGTCGATGTCGTCATCGGTGGGCTTCGGATTGTTGGTCAGCAGATCGGTCGCCGACATGATCTGGCCCGACTGGCAATAGCCGCATTGCGGGACATCGAGATCGGCCCAGACGGCCTGCACAGTCGTCGCCACCTTGCCCGAGAGCCCCTCGATCGTCGTTATCTTCGCACCGCCGATGTCGCCGATCAGTGTCTGGCAGGAGCGCACGGGCGCGCCGTCCACGAGCACCGTGCAGGCACCGCATTGCGCCATGCCGCAGCCGAATTTCGTTCCCGTCAGTCCGACGAGGTCGCGGATCGCCCACAGAAGCGGCATGTCCGGTTCGGCATCGAGGTCATGCTCGTTGCCGTTGATCGTCAAAGTCACCATGGTGTTCTCCTCGCGTTGTGACACGGTCGCGGAGCGCCGGCCACGGCCTCGCCAGATGGACGCTCCTTGACGTTTGTCATCTCGGCAAGCCTATAAGACGATGCTGATCTTCGGTAGGCAGGATCCTGCCCGATTATTGCCTGATCCTGTCGCTCACGCGCGACCGCGCCCACACACCGGCGAAAACCGTTCCACGAACGGCCATCTGAGACATTTCGTCAGAGTTGCACTAACCGACCGCGCCGCGCCGGCTCGCCCCGTCGGAACTGAGGATCGCCTTGACGTCGCGCAGGGGAGGATGACCGAACATCCGGCGATACTCCCGGCTGAACTGTGTCGGGCTCTCATACCCCACCCTGAGTGCCGCGCTCGCCGCGTCGAGCGAACCGGACAGCATGAGTTCGCGCGCATGGTGCAGCCGCAAATGCTTCTGGAACCGCAGCGGGCTCATGGCGGTCACCGCGCGGAAATGATGATGCAGCGTGGAAACGCCCATGTTCGCCATCTCCGCCAGCGCCTCGACGCGAAGCGGCATGGCGTAGTTTTCCTTCAGCCAGGCCACCGCCTTTGCGACACGGTTGCTGTTCGTTCCCGCCAGCGCAAAGCGCCGGAGCCGTCCCCCCTGCTCGCCCGTGAGGAGGCGGTAGAGGATCTCGTTTTGAATATGGTTCGCCATGAACGGTATGTCGCTTGGGGAGTCGATCAGCAAGATCAGTCGCCACAACGCATCGAAAAGCTCCGGCGTGGCCTGGCCCACCACGATGCCACGGTCGCGTTCGGAGGAGTTCGTCGGATAGAGGTCATGGGTGGTAATCAGACGCCGCAGCGCCTCGAGGTCCAGCCGCAGCTTGGCGGCGACATAGGGCTCCGCCTTGCTCGCCTCGCAGATCTGGCCGGTCATCGGCAGACCGATCGTGGTGAGAAAGAAGCACGACTCATCGTATACGAGCCTCTCATCGCCGACGCTGAGGCGTTTGCTCCCCTTGATGATCAGCGAGAGGCTGGGTTCATAGACGGTCGAAAAGGGCCCGGCGGTCTCGACGATCCGATAGAGCGTAAGCCCCGGTATCTCATGCCGGAAGGTCGCGCCGTCCCACGGCAAGCGTGACAGGACGTCGAGTATCCGCAGGCGCGTTGCAGCCGTCCGGGCCTGAATGGTCTCGCTCTCCAGCAAAATTCCCTCCATCGAACGCCACAGCCGGCTACAGCTATATCAAAGGGATCGCCGGTACTGTCGGATTAATTCGTTTCCCGGAGTATCAGGCAAGAATTCGGCAGAAACGAGCAACGGCGAAGACAAGCCGTCTCCCGGCGGCGGACGCAGGCGACCTTTCATCGGCGAGCGCATTCGATCCGGACGCTGCCTCCACCGGAGAGATCAGGCCGTGGGCTCTGCCACCTTCCGCAGGTGTTGAAGAAGGTAGGCGTGGGTAGAGGAATTCGCGACGATCAGTATCCCCGATCGTTCGTAATGCTCTGGCCCCCTCCCCCACCAGTCCGTCACCAATCCGCCTGCCTCCTGAACCAACAGGATGCCGGCCGCCGTGTCGGTAAAGCCGGTCTGCTCGAAATACCCGGTCAGCCTGCCACAGGCGACGTAGGCGCAGGAATTGGCGGCACTGCCGACCACCCGCACCGCCCCGATGGGCGCGCGGATCGCGTCGAGGCGGCTGTAGGAGCCCGGATGCAATGACAGGTTCGGCGTCGGCAAGCCGGTCCCCACGACCATCTGTGCGACATCCGGGTCGTCGCGCATGCGCAACTGCCGGCCATTGAGATACGCACCGCCGCCCGCGACCGCCACAAACATCTCGTTCGTGACGGGGTTATAGACGAGGCCGCAGACCGTCCTGTCGCCCTGCCGAAGCGCGATCGTGATCGTATAGTCCAATCCGCTGAGGAAGTTCGTCGTTCCGTCGATCGGATCGACTAGGAAGCGATAGGTCAAGTCGATGCCTTCGACAGGCGGGAACTCCTCGCCGCTCAGGCTCCAGTCGGGATAGCGCGACAGGAGAAGCTGCCGGATCAGCGTCTCTGATTGCTCGTCCGCCTCGCTGACGAAATCTCCGGGGCCTTTGACGCCGATCTCGAGCGTCTCGCGCCGGTTGAAATAGTCGAGGGTGAGCTCGCCGGCGCGACGGGCGGCGTCTACCATGTCGTTCAGAACGCTATTGATGTTGACGCTGGTCATGTCATCGCTCCTGCCAATCCTTCAGGATCATCCGTGGTGATCTGATCCACCCGCAGCGCCAGAAGACGGCGGGTGGCGGCAATGGTGTCGTCACAGACGTTCCGGATGGTCCAGGCATCCACCCGCCGGCCGTCGGCATGGATCGCGCTGACGATATCGACGCCTCGACTGTCCGCGGCGAGAATGAGCTCGTAGTCAAGGTAAATGATTGCGGCGGTCGGCGCGGTCCGCAGCGCCCTCTCAACAAACTCCGCGAAATCATCTGCGGTCTTCAAGGTGTTCAGGACACCAGGGTAAGTGGGGTCGTAGCCGGTGCCGAGCGACGGCGTCTGCGCGGCAAGCGCGGAAATGGCCGCGGCATCGCCACCCGAGAGAATCATATGGCCCGCGACCGGTCCGACAGCGCGGCCGAAATTGGCGATGGTGCGCCCGTCGAGGCGGGAGAAGTCCTCCTTGAAGTCAAGTTGCAGGAGAACGTCGGGATGGGCCCGGTTCTCGGCGAGCAGGCCGCACAGATCCTCGAGCAACATTACCCTGTCGTTGATCGGCGCACCATCGTTCCCCCGCAGGCGCAGTCCGCGCAGTTCATCGGCGGAGGTTTCTCCGACGAGGCCGGTGCCGGTGGTGCTGCGATCGAGATGCAGGTCATGCAGGATCGCGCATCCGTGGTCGGCGTGGACAACCAGGTCGACCTCGACACTCGCACCGAGACGCATGGCTTCGAGAATACGTGTCGCGGTGAACTCCGGATCCGAAATCATGCGTCGCGCGCGATGCCATTTCAGCCACGTGCGATGGCCATCGGACTCAAGATAGAGGGGATCACGCATCGGCTGATGTCCGGTAGAGTTGGCGATCGTCACGGAAGAGAGCAAAGGCGCGGGGCCGAAGATCCACGCGCTGCCCCGCCCCGAAATGGTCCGGCTCCGGCACCATGGCCTTGAGCCGCGTGCCGTCGGCAAGCAGGAGATCGACGAGGCCATGCGTGCCGAAATCGGTGACACGATGGACGCTTGCCGGCCCGGAATCACAGGCGATGAGACCGAGTGCCTCCGGGCGTATGGCGAGCGTGGCCCTTCCGTCGCTCACCGGAACCGGAACGCTGAGATCGTCATGCATGAACCGCCCCTTCTCGACGACGCCCTCGACGAAATTCATCGTGCCAATGAAGCCGGCGACGAACGGAGTCTGCGGGTCGCGGTAGATGACCTCCGGCCGATCGGCCTGTTCGGTGCGGCCGTTTCGCATCACGACGATCCTGTCGGCCATGGAAAGTGCCTCGTCCTGCCCGTGCGTGACGAAAAGCGTCGTGATCTTCAGCCGTTGCTGGATATCGCGTACCTCCTCCCGCAGACGCTCGCGCAGATGCTGGTCGAGGCTGGCGAAGGGCTCGTCGAGCAAGAGTATCTTCGGCTCGAGCACCAGCGATCGCGCAAGCGCGACGCGCTGTTGCTGTCCGCCGGAGAGCTGGTTCGTCATCCGGCGGCCGTAGCCGGCAAGACCCACCAGTTCGAGCACGGATTCGACCTTGTCTCTGATCTCGTTCGCGGGCAGGCCACGCAATCTCAGGCCGAAGGCGAGGTTCTTGTAGACGTTCATGTGGGTCCACAGCGCGTGGCTCTGGAAAACCATTCCGGTCGGACGCCGGTTCGGCGGAATATGCGTGATATCCTCACCATCGATCGAAACAAAGCCTGCTGTGGGCTGCTCGAATCCTCCGATCATGCGAAGAACCGTCGACTTGCCCGACCCGGATGGACCGAGAAGACAGACGAGTTCGCCGGCGGCCACGTCGAGAGAAAAGTCGTCGACGGCGACCGTCCCGCCCGAAAATACCTTCGATATGCCGCGAATACTGAGAAGAGACATGTGCTGGCTCCTGAAATTCGGTCGGTCAGCCGCCGAAGCCGCGGGCAAAGGACGCACCCCCGATGATCCGGCGGGCAAATGTGAGAGCGACGAAGGACGGGACCCAGAGCATGACCGAGAGCACGGCGCCGTACTGGATCACCATCTGATTGTTGATGAAGCTGATCATCAGGACCGGCATGGTGCGAATGCCGGGCGCCCCGATCAACCACGCGCCTTCAGTCTCGTAAAAGGTACTGACGAACGTCAGGAGAAGGGCCGCCGCGATCGTAGGCGCCGCCTGCGGCAAGGTGATCGACCAGAAGACCCGCAACGGTCCGGCGCCCACATCGCGGGCCGCCTCCTCCATGCGCCTGTCTACCGCCTGAAAGGCCGCGACGGGGATCCAGATCATGAACATCAGCGTGCTCACCAGCTGGATCAGTGCCACGCCCCAGAAAGTGCCGATCAGGCCGAGTTGCAGGAAGATGGCGGCAATCGCGACCAGCAAGCCGAACTTCGGAAACGCGTGGCCGGCCAAGAATGAAAAGAAGAGCAGGTCACGCCCCGGAAAGCGCATCCGGGCGAAGGCGTAGGCTGCGGGCAGGCAGATCACCGCCGAGACGAACGTAACGAACGTCGACAGCCCGAGGCTCAGCCTCAGGGCACTCCAGACGTCGGAGCGACTGAGAGTCTGCGCCCAGAACCGCAACCCGAACTGCTGCGGAACGATGCTCGGGTAGCGCCAGACCTCCGTAAAGGCCCAGACTCCGACGACGAGGAGCGGCATCACCACCACGATCGTGAGAAGGAAGGCCAGGAGCAGGCCGGTCGCGTCCCTTGGGCGCCAGATTGAAGAAGACCTCAGCATGAGACGCTTACCTTCCCCGGTTGCGGGCGACAGACCGCACGTAAAACAGCCCGAAGGCAATACAGAAGCAGAAGGTGACGACCGCCTGGGTGATGGCAGCGATCGGATCGTTGACGTCGCGGAACGTCCTTTGCATGAACGGGCCCATCATCTCCGGGGACGCCGGGCCAAGCAGATACGGCAGCGTGAATGCCGAGAAGATGCCGAGGACGGAGAACGACAGGGCCACGAGGATGGAATTGGAAATCTGCGGCAGAACGATGTGCCAGAACACCTGCAACCGATTGGCGCCGACGTCGCGCGCGGCCTCGACGGCCATGTTGCTGACGGAGCCGAGGCCGGCGAGAAGGATGAGGACGGTCAGCGGAATGTTGTCCCATACGAGGCCGATCACCGGCCCCCAGGGCGTGAGATAGGGTGTTCGGATTTTCGGCAGCCCGACGCCGTTGAGCAGCAGGTCGACCATGCCGTTCGGTCCGAGAACGCGAATGAAGGCATAGGCGAGGATGATCGACGGCACGAACATCGGCAGGATCGCAAGCGCCTGTACGTAGACAGCGATCTTCCCGTCGGCGAAGCGAAGGTAAAGCGCGATCGGAAGGCAGACGATCAGCAGCAGGATGGCGCAGACGCCGGTGGTCCACAGCGTCAGGTAGAGATTGTTGAGGCTGTAGGCATCACTGAAGAAGAAGGTGTAGGTCGACAGGTCGACCCCCATCCCGCCATCGCTTCGCGGCCGCCAGACCGTGCGCAGGATGGCGCTCACGATCGGCCAGATGACCAGCCAGCAAACGAGAAAGACGGGGACGGCGACGAGCAGAAGGCCGACCGGCCTCCTGCCCTCGCCTGCCTCGATCGGCATCGATGAGGACACGGCCGCGCTCACGACTTCCGGTCGATATTCGGTGCGACGTTGCGATACCAGCCGTCATTGACGGCGGCTTCCCAGGCGCCCGCAGGGAAGGTCGGGATCGTGGTGGGAATGATGTCGGCGAACTTTTCGCGCAGTTCGGCCGAGACGTAGTCCCAGCTCACGCCGGGGAAACCGCCGAGCTCGGTCAGGATCGCGTTCTGGATGTCTTCGGTCAGGACAAAGTCGGCGAGCTTGAGTGCCGCATCACGGTTCTTGCCGTTGCTGAGCACCACGGCGCGCGAGAAGCCACCGCACAAGGCGAGGTCCCGGAGCTGAACCATCCCCGTCGTTTCCGGCAGGACGCCCTGGCTGATTGCCTGAAGGACCTGGTCCGACCAGACGGGGGTCATCGTCACCACGCCCTGCGCCAGAAGCTGGATCGACTGGGTGTTTCCGGAGGAATACGCGCCGCCGTCATAGAGAGCGGGCGCGATGTCCTTCAGGAGATCCCACGCCTTGCCGAGCGCCTCGTTGGCGAAGGCTTCGGTATAGTTGTCAACCGTGAAGGCCGCCGGGTCGAGGCCGTTGACCTGATGGATGGCGCGGCGAACGAAGTTGCCGCCGGAGCCGCCCTTGTCCGGGCGGTTGTAAACGAACTGGCCGGGATTGGCCT
>DATGWU010000430.1:0-4640 GCA_035299345.1 Rhizobium sp. | reverse complement strand
CGTCCGTCGCGGCGGGCTACGCCGCCGGTTTGCTGTCCCTGCTGCGAAACGGTGACCTCGGCGAAAGGGGCTTCCTCGCCCACCACAGCGTGTCAGGCGCCGGGGTTCTGGAAAATCCCTATCTTTCTCCCCTGCTGGCGGCGTGACGGCATCCAAGGATGCTCGACGCCAGGGGACGTCGCGCGGCACAGAACCGCCACCGCGGTGCAACGCCAGACCTGAGACCCAAGACCGCAGGCCTGCGAGCCTGCCGTAGCGACAGGGGCTTGGCCGGAGATTCGTGTTCCGACGAATGCGCTGAAGGAGATGGCCGCCGCCCGCACCGAGAATGCGTCTTGATGGTGCACGGCCAATGCTCGCTTGCGGACGTCACTTGTTCTTGAGAAGCCACATCTTGCCTGCCATCGTGATGGCGTGAGCGGATTCTTCCGTCTGCGCTTCGGGATCGAGCCTCTTCAGAAGACCGAGTTCGGTCAGTTCAGTCAGCGTGCTTGTCTTCATGAACTTGACCTTCTGCGGTCGTTCCTTGAACCGGTCCGTTTTTGCATAGGTTTCGGTGGCGTCGAGATGCGTCCATTTCTTGCCGTCCTGGAGAAACACATCGCCGTCCTTCGCGAGTTTCAGACCTCGTACCTGTATCGGCGTCAGTTCAATCATGATCGTCTTTCATTGTCATTGCGAGGAGGCGTGGCCGACAAGCAGCCGGCTGCAGTGCATTCACGCGCCGGCTGTAACCTGCGCGGCATCTCGGAAGGAGAGGAGTTTTCGGCTTCTCTCGTCCCAGAGGACGAGCCTCACGCACTTCAGGCTCTCCCACAGCGTGATGCGTCCGATGGAAGCGAGCTCCGGGTGATGACGAAGCACCTCCGGGAGCCGGTAATAGGGAATGCGGCTCGACAGGTGATGCACGTGGTGAATGCCGATATTGCCGGTGATCCACCGCAACACCAGCGGCAAGTCGTAATGGGAAGCGCCGTGAAGCGCCGCCTCCGGGAAATGCCAGTCATCGCCCTTGGCCCAGTGGGTCGTCTCGAATTGATGTTGGACATAGAAGAGCCAGACGCCGGCTGCACCCGCCAAGAGCACGATCGGCAGGTGAACGGCGACAAAGGGCCCGATTCCGATGAGCAATGCCAGCACGCCTGCCAGTACGACAATGGCGGCGTTGGTAGCCATCGTCGACACCCACGGCAAGGCGCCTAATCGCATCATTCCGAACGGCAGACGTTGTTTGAAGAGGAACAGCCACGCGGGACCGATGCCGAACATCACCAGCGGATGCCGGTAGAGGTTGTAACCGAGACGTCCCATGCGGGAGAGCGAACGATACTCGGCAACCGTAAGGGTCGTGATGTCGCCGACGCCCCGTTCGTCCAGATTCCCGGCCGAGGCGTGGTGGGCAGCATGAGCGCGGCGCCAGTAGTCATAAGGCGTCAAGGTGAGTACGCCGAGCAGACGCCCCACCCAGTCGTCAAGACCGCGACGAGCGAAGAACGAACCGTGCCCGCAATCATGCTGAATCATGAACAAGCGGAGGAGAAACGCTGCGGCGGGTATGACGAATATCAGCCCCAGCCAAAGACCGCGCGTGATGGAGAGATATGCGAGAAACCAGAAAAACGCGAAGGGAACGATCGTGACCAGGAGCTCAAAGACGCTGCGCCGTGCCCGTGGTTGGCGATATCGCGACAAGGTTTTCAACCAGGCCGCGGCATCGACTTCGGCGGGCCTCGCAGGCGCTTGGATCATAGTGTTCATCGGAAAACCATCCGTTCACTCGCTTCGCTGCATGAGAGTGCAGGCGGCGGTGTTGTTACTCGCGCCCGATCACGGGCGCATCTCGAATCGTCAGGACCGGCGCGCCTTTCGGGCGGCATAGCGACGATCCCGTTCCGCCTTGCGGGCAGCCTCGTCTGCGATCATGCGAGTATTGACGTCGTCCTGCCGTGTTTTGGCGGCGACTGCTTCCTCGGCTTCTGCGGCCGCCGCGCGGGCTCCTGCGTCTGCGAGGATTTGCTGGCGCTCTGCGACTTTCATCGCCTGCCGCTCGGCCCGGCGCTGCTCTCTGGCGATGGCGACCGCTTCACGAGCGGCCAATCGCTCCTGCATCTGCGGATCGATCGCCTTGGGTGCGGATGCGAATTTTTCCAATAGTGCGCGCTTCGCCTCGGCCGCGGCCGCACGGCGCGCATGAAAGCCGTTGTCGTTCGGGTGTCTCAATCTCTCATCCTTTGGAGCTCGTCAGTTCGAGAACTCCCCCACGTCTCACCCTGAGCAAGACCGGGTCCTGAATTTGCAGCGGTGTGCAACTTAAGAAAAAGGCCAGACACATGCCTGGCCTTTCCAAACCCTGCGCCGCGATGCCAGTACATCCGTGGTCATCTGCGGCTGAAGCTTCAGGCGGCGCGAAGCATGCCAGCGGACATTTTGCCTGACTTGCGGTCACGCTCGAGTTCAAAGCCGATCTTCTGGCCTTCAACGATCGTGTTCATGCCTGCCCGCTCGACAGCGGAGACATGGACGAAAACGTCCGCGCTGCCATCGTCAGGCTGAATGAAGCCGAAACCTTTGGTGGAATTGAACCATTTGACTGTGCCAGTGGCCACAACGAGCCCTTTCTTAGCAGCGTTAAGTACCGCCGGGCGACGCACGGCGGTGTTTTCGACTTTTGAAAGGGGAAGTTCGTCACGAAGCGCGAGGCGCAGCCAAAACAAATATCAGCAAACAAAGTATCGATGGCCGCTCAATATGCGGTCGCCGAACCTTCGTCAACTTTTTGTTTTGCTTTTCTCTGATTTTCTACCCCTGATAGTATATCCGGCGATAGACGCACCCGCGCAGATCAATAGCCGAGCGAATTGCAGGACACCCGTCACCGGCGCTGACGGCCCGAGGGGCCGCGCCGCGGAAACGGATAGCCGTCGGCTTCGTAGAGCTTCTGCATCTGCATTCCATCGAAGCGGTCCTCATCGACCTCGAGGACGCAGCCCCTGAGCATCGAGCTGGGCATGTCCTCGATTGCGAAACGGAGAGCTTCCGCCACGCTTTCAAACCTCTTGTATCGAAGCTTGCTCGTGCGGCGCACGGTCTTGCAGGGATAAAGTCCCGCGGCGGCAGCGTAATCAACATTCGTCACTGGTCCAATTCCTTTCTTTTGGAGCCGAACACGCGGGGAAACCGCCGCAGCGGCCCCGCTCCTGCCAGCGCAAGCGAAGGACCGGAAGGAACTCTCGGCCAAACGGCAGGCTATATCTGTCATGCTGTGTCCTCGAGCATTTCCGGCCAATCCCGAGTCGTTCTGGCGGAGGTCCGAGGTCGGTACGCTCCTTGGAAGGGCAGTACCGCCAGGAGCCGGCCGATCCGGTCAATCGGGAAATCGGAAGCGCTCGTGATCCAAACCGTCCGCGAAGGGGCCTGTTGCCTTGATCGCGGCAGCTATCGCTGCTTCTTGCCGAGGCTCAATCCGCTGTTCGCGAGCTTGACCTGAATGCCCGAAGCGACGGGCGGGGCTGACGTGGCCTTCTCCTTCTTTGGTTTCCGCGCTTCGCGGTTACTTCGCAATTGGCCCTTTGCCATGGCAATTCCTCCAAGGTTGGCTGTCTGGTGAAAGGAAGCGGCCCAGCGGACCACTTGGGCGGACGTCTGTCCCGAAGTGGAAAGGCGGCGGCCGGATGGAACTCAGCTTTGAGGAACTGCGGTATCCGTACGCCCACCAAGCAAAGCCGACATGGAGCAGAAGGATAACGAATATGGCAGGACCTGACCCGATGCCGAAAGAACCGTCCGGAATCGCCTTACAATTCGTGCAGCGGCGTTCGATGGCCTGGTCTCATGACGCTGGATGTTCTCACGGTATCCAGGCCCGCTTACGCTGAGGAGATTTCGGTGTAGCTGAAGCTCGGAAGACACGAGTGTCCTCCTTTCGTTGGGGCCGGGGCATGGTAGCCTCGAAGCAGCAGCGCCCTGAAGATGGCTGCCAGTTAACTATAATGTACACCACTAACGAAAGATGCAACAAAATAAAAACAAAAAGCGCCTTGTGGCAGACACAATCGACTGATAGTTGCTACCGATTGAATTTGGCTGTTTAGCTTCATTTTTGTGCCGTTTTTGCAGATGTGATCTTCCATTTCAAAATCGATGACTGCACAGCCCGCATATTGCCGGCTGAAAATTCCTGCAATATCGAGAGGAAATTGTTATGAGCAACGGCATCGTGAAGTTCTTCAACACGACAAAAGGCTTTGGCTTTATCGAGCCCGCGGATGGCGCAAAAGACGTATTCGTACACATCTCGGCGGTCGAACGGTCTGGCATGACGCACCTCATGGAAGGTCAGAAGATCAGCTATGACGTCGTCACCGACCACCGCTCAGGCAGAGCTGCCGCCGAAAATCTTCAGACGGCATAAGCCTGACCGGCTTCAGGTCTCTGGCCACCGTAGGCGACACAAACCGCAGAACCATATGGCAAGGTCGGGCTCGCCCGACCTTTTCTCATTTCCAACCAGGAAAGGCTCTCATGAAAAAGACGGATGCAGGACAACAGATCCTCAGGGCGCAGCGGCAGGTGGCAAACACCAGTGCCGGCGGGCACCTTGGGGGCACGAACCACGGTCAAGCCTATGATGCAAAGACATC
>DATGWU010000429.1:0-1803 GCA_035299345.1 Rhizobium sp. | reverse complement strand
GCAGTCTACGATCGTGCCCTCGATGCCCGGCGGGCAGTAGAGCGAGGCGTCCTTCACGTCGCCCGCCTTCTCGCCGAAGATCGCGCGCAGCAGCTTCTCTTCCGGGGTCATCGGGCTTTCGCCCTTCGGCGTCACCTTGCCCACCAGGATGTCACCGGGCTTCACCTCGGCGCCGATATAGACGATGCCGGCCTCGTCGAGGTTCTTGAGCGCCTCCTCGCCGACGTTGGGGATGTCGCGGCTGATCTCCTCCTGGCCGAGCTTGGTGTCGCGCGCCATGACCTCGAACTCCTCGATGTGGATCGAGGTGAAGACGTCGTCGGCGGCGATGCGCTCGGAGATGAGGATCGAGTCCTCGAAGTTGTAGCCGTTCCAGGGCATGAACGCGACGAGCACGTTACGGCCCAGCGCGAGTTCGCCCAGCTCGGTCGAGGGACCGTCGCCGATGATGTCGCCGGCCTCGATCTTGTCGCCCACTTTCACAAGCGGGGTCTGGGTGATGCAGGTGTTCTGGTTGGAACGCTGGAACTTTTTCAGCTTGTAGATGTCAACCGTCGACTTGGAGGAGTCTTTTTCCTCGGTCGCGTGGATGACGATACGGTTTGCGTCGACACTGTCCACGATGCCGGAGCGAAGCGCGGTGATGGCAGAGCCGGAATCGCGCGCGACGGCGCCTTCCATGCCCGTGCCGACCAGCGGCGCGTCGGAACGCATCAGGGGGACGGCCTGGCGCTGCATGTTCGAGCCCATGAGCGCGCGGTTCGCGTCGTCGTTCTCGAGGAACGGGATGAGCGCGGCGGCGACGGACACGATCTGCTTGGGCGAGACGTCGATCAGGTCGATCTGGTCGCGGGGCGACAGGATGTAGTCGCCACCCTTGCGGCACGAAACCAGGTCGTTGACGAAGGTCATTTTCGCATCGAGCTCGGCGTTCGCCTGCGCGATGGTGTATTTGCCCTCTTCCATGGCCGACATGTAAACGACGTCGTCGGTCACTTTGTTGTTCACGACCTTGCGGTACGGCGATTCGATGAAGCCGTACTGGTTGATGCGTGCGTAGGTGGAGAGCGAGTTGATCAGACCGATGTTCGGACCCTCGGGGGTTTCAATCGGGCAGATACGGCCGTAGTGGGTCGGGTGAACGTCGCGGACTTCGAAGCCTGCGCGTTCGCGGGTCAGACCGCCTGGTCCAAGTGCGGACATACGGCGTTTGTGGGTAATTTCCGACAGCGGGTTGGTCTGGTCCATGAACTGCGACAGCTGAGAGGAGCCGAAGAATTCGCGGACAGCAGCCGCTGCGGGCTTGGCGTTGATGAGGTCGTGCGGCATCGCGGTGTCGATGTCGACGGACGACATGCGTTCCTTGATCGCGCGTTCCATGCGCATCAGGCCGACGCGGCACTGGTTTTCCATGAGTTCGCCGACCGAGCGGACGCGGCGGTTGCCGAGGTGGTCGATGTCGTCCACTTCGCCACGGCCGTCCTTCAGGTCCACGAGGATCTGCAGGATCGCGAGGATGTCTTCCTTGCGCAGGATGCGGACCTGGTCGTCGGTCTTGAAGTCGAGGCGTGCGTTCATTTTCACGCGGCCGACGGGGCTGAGGTCATAGCGCTCGAAATCGAAGAACAGGCCGCGGAACAGCGCGTCAGCCGATTCCAGCGTGGGCGGTTCGCCCGGGCGCATGACGCGGTAGATGTCCACCAGCGCGTCTTCGCGGTTGCGGCACTTGTCCGCCGCCAGCGTGTCGCGGATGTAACCGCCTGCGTTAACGGGGTCGATCGCCAGGATTTCCAGCGATTTCAG
>DATGWU010000428.1:0-1544 GCA_035299345.1 Rhizobium sp. | reverse complement strand
GCTTCCGGGTCCCACCATGGGGCACCGAGGCCGGTGAAGGCCGGCACCAGATAGACCTGCTGGCCCGGATCGGCAAGCTCGGCGAGCGTGCCGGTCTCGCGGGCATCGCCGATGACCTTCAGCCCGTCGCGCAACCACTGCACAGCCGCACCGGCGATGAAGATCGAGCCTTCGAGCGCATAGGTGGTCTTGCCGTCGATCCGGTAGGCGATCGTGGTCAGGAGCCGGCTCTTCGAGCGCACCATATCGCTTCCGGTGTTCAGAAGCGCGAAGCAGCCGGTGCCGTAGGTCGACTTCATCATGCCCGGCGCGAAGCAGGCCTGACCGATCGTCGCCGCCTGCTGGTCGCCGGCGACGCCGAGGATCGGAACGGCCGCGCCGAAGACGGCGGGATCGGTCGTGCCGAAATCGGCCGCGCAATCCTTCACTTCGGGCAACATCGCGGCGGGAACGCGGAGGATTTCGAGAAGCTCGGAATCCCATTCATTGGTCGCTATGTTGAACATCAGCGTCCGCGAGGCATTCGTGGCGTCGGTCACATGGGCGCGACCGCCGGTGAGCCGCCAGATCAGATAGGTGTCGATCGTGCCGAAGCAGAGTTCACCCTTTGCCGCCCTCGCCCGCGCACCCTTGACGTTGGAGAGCAGCCAGGAAAGCTTGGTGCCGGAGAAATAGGGATCGAGCAGCAGTCCGGTCTTCCGGACGAAGAGCTTTTCGAGATCCTGGCGCTTCAGCTTCTCGCAATAGCTTGCGGTGCGGCGGTCCTGCCAGACGATGGCGTTCTGCAGCGGCCGGCCGGTTTCGCGGTCCCATACGACGACGGTCTCGCGCTGGTTGGTGATGCCGATCGCCGCGATCTGGTGCGGCTCGACCCGGGCGCGACCGAAGGCGTCGTGGATGGAGGCGACGACGCTCTGCCAGATGTCCTCCGGATCATGCTCCACCCAGCCGGATTTCGGGAAGTGCTGCGGGAATTCCTTCTGGCCGATGCCGACGATCCGCATGTCGCCGTCGAAAACGATCGCCCGGCTCGATGTCGTCCCCTGGTCGATCGCAAGCACAAATCCGCCCATACGCTTCCTCCCCGATACACGCAGTTTCTTCTCCGGGCGAGAGTTCAATACGACTGCCGGATGCTTGTCAAAAAGAAACCGCGGCGATCCGGTAGCCCCTCTTCCGCGGCTTCGGCAAAAGACGAGTACGCCTCTCAACAACGCAATTGCCACCGTCGCCCGTTTGCGCATAACCTCCCTGAACTGCTGCGGCGCAACAGAACGCACGCTGTTCAAGAAAGAAGCTCTCAGGAGAAACTGAAATGGCCAGAACCGTCGTCGTCACCGGCTCCACCAGCGGCATCGGGCTTGCGATCGCCCGCGGCTTCGCCGCCGAAGGCGACAATCTCGTCATCAACGGGTTTGGTGACGCCGCGGAGATCGAGGCGATCCGCAAGAGCCTCGAGGAAAAGGGCGGCCGCGCCATTTATCACGGTGCCGACATGACGAAACCGGAGGAGATCGCCGACCTGATGGCGAAGGCCGCCGCCG
>DATGWU010000427.1:0-11196 GCA_035299345.1 Rhizobium sp. | reverse complement strand
CCGGCTCGGCAGGATGTAGCTGATCGGGGCGTAGACCGAGAGCTTGAGCACCGACAGGCTGCTGAAGATGTCGTTGAGGCCCAGCACGTCCGATCGATGGGTGATCGGGCACTGATACGACAGCGGCTTTCGGCGCTGGGGAAATTTGCCGATATCCTTGGTGTCGTAGAAGGTCTCGATATGCTTGCGGGAGCGCGCAATCGTCACGGCATCGAGCATCTCGAAAAAATCGAAGTCGAGGGCTTTCAGGATCGCGGCTGCGGTTCGTTCCTCTGGAGGCAAATCGGACCAAGCGTTGAACGCCTTCTGCGCGCGCCGGAATATCTCCTCGATTCCAGTGTTGGTTTTCAGCTTGCGACTGAGGTTTTCAGAGTCACCCTCGTAAGCCAGCGCGAGCTGATTGCGCAGATCGTTGAACCGGTTGTTCACCGGCGTCGCCGATAGCATCAGAACTTTGGTCTTCACGCCAGCACGGATGACCTTGTTCATCAGCTTCTGGTAGCGAGTCTCTCGATCCTTGAAGACATCGTTGTTCCGGAAATTGTGCGACTCATCGATGACGACGAGATCGTAATTGCCCCAGTTCACCCGGTTCAGCGGAATGCCGAACGCCTCTCCTGACGTGCGGGAGAGATCGGTATGGCTCAGGACATCGTAATTGAAACGGTCCTTGGCAAAAATATTCGTGGTGAGATTGGTGTTGTAGTTGCGCCAATTGTCCGCAAGCTTCTTGGGGCATAGAACCAGCACCGACCGATTGCGCAGCTCGTAGTATTTGATCACCGCCAGGGCGGTGAAGGTTTTACCAAGGCCGACGCTATCCGCCAGAATGCATCCATTGTGCATTTCAAGCTTATTGATAATGCCGGTCGCGGCGTCTCTCTGGTAATTGAAGAGCTTGTTCCAGACGAGGCTGTCCTTGTAACCGGTCAGATCGTTCGGTAGCGCATCCTGATCAACTTCTTCGAGGAAGTCCTGAAAGAGATTATAGAGAATATGAAAATAGATCCGCTCTGGGGAGTTCTCCTGGTAGACGGACTCTATGTGATCGCAAATGGCGGCCGTGACGTCGCTAAGCTTTTCTTCGTCGTTCCAGATCTGGTTGAATAGCTGCAGGTAGACCTGCGTATGCGCGCCATCGTCGATACGTGTGACGAGGTTTGATACCGCGTCGCCCTTCTGATAGCCGAGGTCGACAGCTGTGAAGCCGCTGATAGGCATGTAGGCGACGTCACTCGTTTCTGCTGCCGCATGGATGAATTGCTGCATCGGCGCCTTGGTCGTGTTCGACCGAAAGCGAGCCTTCTTGCGTATCCAATCAGCGCATTCGCGCGCGACTGCACGCTGGGTCAGCTGATTGCGAAGCTGTATCTCGAACTGGGTTCCGTACAGGCCTCGCTCGCGTGTCGCTTTGGGAATGAAGAACTCTCGCCGTTCCTTGCGGAGGCGGTCCGTCATTTCCATCGGGACAAAGGTCGGCGCCGTGAAAATGAACTGAAGGCTTTCGACCTTTGACAATTCGCTCTTGAGCGCCTCGAAAGCATAGATCGAGAAGCATGATGCTGCGATCTTGAGCCGGGCGCCACGTCCCAGCGTCGCCTTCAGGTCATCTCCGAGAAGGAGTGAGGTGTTGTCGATGATCTTCATCGGTTCTCCCTCACACCAATTTCCGCATTGCATACCGCAATGGAGATAATGCCGACGTATCGCTAATCTTGATTTCCTTAGCCATTGGCGGTCAGCGCCTCGAGATAAGGTCGAATGACCGTCGCGATTGCTCCTCGCTCCGCTTGCCTGACCATTTCACTGGGAGTTGTCTTGCGTTGACGAAGCGCCTCCTGGAGGCCCTCAATCGCCACCGCAAGACCAATCTTGTTGCGATACCGAAAGCAGTCAGCGACCGTCTTGGCGACCCCGAAAACCTTTACGGGCACCCCCTCGATGGTGTGGAATTCCACGGCTTCCGTAAGGAGGCGGTCCGTGAATCTCACGAGCCGAATGGGCACGCCATGCCCCTTGGGAGCCCAATCCTTCTGACCGATGGCGATCCACACCTGCCTTGGGAGTTGATCGGTAAGCTGATGGAACGCGAGGGCCGAAACCAGGCAGACCACACCCTTGGGTACGCGTTTCGCTGCCTCAGCGAGACTGTGGTGGGCGTCCAGCGGAGCATCAGGGAGCTGATAAAGCCCTCGCGCAAGCCGGAGAACCTCGCCATCTCGCTCCATGCGACTCATGGTGGCCGCGGTCACTCCCTCCGCGCGCAGCTCTGCGAGACGCGCTATGCCGCGCGCTTTCAGCACGGTGTAGGCAGTTCGGCGCTGGGATGCGGTCTCGGGCAAGATACGTAAGCTCGGAGTATGGATTCTACAATCCGAGGATTTGTATCATCATCCGCCTGCCAAGAAAAGGTGCAAAATCGAAAGACTTCCGACCTTCCGGAGCTGACCGTCCGGCGGTTAGAGCTTTCCCCTGCGCTCGCCATCGCGCCCCGCCTACAAGCTGCAGGCGGGGCACTTTCGCATGGTCGCATCCGGTAGGAGCATAGGCGATCAGGATGGAGGTGTTCGAAACCCATCTGCCTTCGCATCCTGATCCGGTCTTCGGTTCGGCCGCCGCTCCGCTCAGGCCGGGCCATTGCTTGGGGGCTCTGCCCCCTGGCGCGGCGCAAGGGATCGCTGGCGCTCGACCGGGACGGTCTCCCCAGCCTTCCGCGCGGATGCGTGTTTCTCACTCTCGCCAAGAGCTTCGATCCGCTTGTGCAGGCCGGGTGATCCCCCTCCGGCCCGGTCGCCCTTGCACCTTGCACCCCCCGGTCTCGCCGACGGGCAAGGTTGCAGCGCAGCGCTGCGCTTCAACCCAAGCCCATAGGAGTAAGACCATGACCACGACCGAAACCAACGCCCCAACCGACGAACACGGCGCGACCGTTTTCATCCCGCTCAACAAGCTCAAGAAGCACCCGAAGAACGCCCGCAAGACCCCGCACAGCGAGGCGTCTATCGAGGCGAAGGCGGCGAGCATCGCCGCCAAGGGCATCCTGCAAAATCTGGTGGTGGAGCCGGAAACGGACGCCGAGGGCGGACCGACCGGCTTCTATCTCGTCAGCATCGGCGAAGGCCGCAGGCTCGCGCAGATGCTGCGCGTCAGGCAAAAGCAGATCAAGAAGACCGAACCCATCCGCTGCGTCATCGACACGGCGAACGATGCCGCCGAGATCAGCCTTGACGAGAACGTCACGCGCGAAGACCTCCACCCCGCCGACCAGTTCGAGCGCTTCCGCGAGCTTTCCGAGGATCGGGGATGGGGCGCGGAGGAAATCGCCGCCCGGTTCGGCGTGACCGCCCATGTCGTCAAGCAGCGGATGCGTCTCGGCGCTGTCAGCCCGAAGCTGATGCAGGTCTATCGCGACGGCAACCTGACCTTGGATCAGTTGATGGCGTTCGCCATCACCGACGACCACGCGCGGCAGGAACACGTCTATGAGAACCTGTCCTACAACCGCGATCCCTCCATCATCCGGCGCGACCTGACCAAGATGAACGTGCCCGCGACGGATCGCTGCGCGGTCTTCGTCGGCGCGCAAGCCTATACCGAGGCGGGCGGCAACATCATCCGCGACCTGTTCACCGAGGATCGCGGCGGTTTCTTTGAAGACCCTGCCTTGCTCGACCGGCTTGCCGTCGCGAAGCTGGAAGGGATCGCCGCCGAGGTGCAGCAGGCCGAGGGCTGGCAGTGGACCGCCGCCTATCTCGACTTCCCCCACGCCCACGGGATGCGCCGCGCCTATCGGCATCCGGTGGAGCTTTCCGAGGAAGATGCCACCGCCTACGACGCCGCGCAGGACGAGCTTGAGCGCCTAAACGCGGAGTGGGAGGACGCCGACACCGACCTCCCCGACGAGGTGGATGCGCGCCTTGCCGAGCTTGAAGCCGAGATCGAGCGGATCGACGCCAAGCGCCACGCCTTCGATCCCGACGACATCGCGCGCGGCGGCGTGTTCTTCGTCGTCGCCCATAATGGCGATGTTCGGATCGAGCGCGGGTTCATCCGGGCCGAGGACGAGGTCCCGGAGCCAAGACCGGAGGATGCCGAGGACGGCGAAACCGTCATCGACGGGGTGCGCGTCAATGGTGACGGCGAAATCCTCGACAGCGAGGACGGCGAAGGCGACGACCTTCCCGAAACCGAGCAGGAGCCGGAGGAAGAGGCCGGGGATGCGGGTAAGCCGCTGCCCGACTCGCTCATCCGCGACTTGACCGCGCATCGCACCCTTGGCTTGCGTCTCGCTCTTGGCGAGCAGCCGGACATGGCATTGATCGCCGTGGTCCATACGCTGGCCGCGCAGACCTACTATCGGGGCGGCAGCACGGCCCATTGCCTCGAAATCAGCCCGACCAGCAATTACCTCGCCGCCCACGCGGACGGCATCGAGGACACGGCGGCGGCGAAGATGCTGGCGGATCGTCATGCCGGATGGGCGGCGGACATGCCGCGCGACGTGGCGGAGCTCTGGGCCTTCGTTGCCGGTCTGGACCATGCGAGCCTCATGGCCTTGCTCGCGCATTGCGCCTCGCTGACCGTCAATGCGGTGAAGCTGCCTTGGGAGAGCAGCAAGCGCCGCGCCCATGAAACGGCGGACAAGCTGGCGACGGCGGTGACGCTTGACATGACGGCGCACTGGACCGCGACCGCGCGCAGCTATTTCGGGCGCGTCACCAAGGCCCATATCCTCGCCGCCGTGCGCGATGCTCTTGGCGACGAGGCAGCGGAGTGGATCGCGGACAAGAAGAAGACGGAGATGGCCGAAGCCGCCGAGCAGCTTCTGGCCGGAACCGGCTGGCTTCCGCCCGCGCTGCACACCGAGCGCCCCGCATGGCTCGACCAGCAGGCCGACACCTTCGCCCTCGATACCGTCGAGCCCGCATCCTCGCAGGAAGCCCATGATGACCATTTCGCCATCGCAGCGGAATGAGGAAGGCAGGCCGGGGGCGCGCAAGCGGCCCCGGCTTTCCTTGCATCCGAAAAAAATCGCGGGCCGCGCCGTCGCGCGGCCCGATCACCTCGACCGTTGCCATGGTCGCAATCATCGTGAAGGAAGAGAACCATGGTTGCCGTGATGCTGATGAGCGCCGTGCTGATCGCCGGGCTTTGCGTCCTGGCCTATACGCTCGCCGTCTATGCCTTGCCCTTCATGCTCGGCGTTGCCCCCGCGCAGTTCGCCTATCACACCGGCGCGGGCTTCATCGGCGCGGGCCTGGTCGGCTTCGCCGCCGCCGTCGCCGCCTTCGACGTTCTCGCGCTGTTGTTCGACACGCTGCGCTCACCGATCCTGCGCCTGATCGTGGCGCTCGTTTTCGCCGCGCCCGCCGCCGTTGCCGGTTACGCGCTTGTCCACGGCGTCACCAAGGAGGCCGTGCCGTCCGAAATCTGGCGGCAAATCTTCTGCATCATGGGCGGGGTGTTCGTCTTCGTCTCGGCGCTGTTGCGGCTGGCGATGCCAGCGGCACCCCGCTCTGCCTGATGGCAGGCGTCGATGGTCAAAAAACCCGCTGTGCAATGTCGCAAAAGTCGGCCGCGAAACTCTGACTTTTGCAAGCGAGTTTCGTGACAGCAATTGCCGAGCAATTTCAGCGGCCATTGCCCGCGCTTCAAAATCAGGAATTGTGCGACAACAGCTTCGGTTCGGATGCGATTATCTGTCTGGAAGCAGACCGCGTTCCGCGAAAGCCGCATTCAGTTCGGCGGTCAATGCCTCTCGGCCTTTTTCATCCCAATGAAGCGCAGCAGGCGTATTCTGGAAAAGCTCAACCTGCCATCGCTCGCCATCCTGCCCGGCTACGATAGTCTGGCGCGCGTTGGCCGCCGGGTTTATCTCCGTGGCTCCGGGAGAGATCATGCCGACATCAGCAAGCAGGATGCTGGCACTCCCGACCGTGCGGGTCTTCCGAATGATCGCAACGAATGCGGCGGTCGGATGGTCAGCGAAGATCGGCGCAAGATGGTTCTGAATTGCTGTGCGGCTCTCGGCAATGGAACCGTCGAAGCCAATCATGATCCCGCTGATCGAGAAGCATTCCGACATGCCATCGGCGTCTCGGTTATTCCAGCCTTGCAGAAGCCGCAGATAGAGCGAGCGAAGTTCGTTTACCTCGGGCAAATCTGGTATCCTCCGTTTTGTAGCACTCGGCACATTCATGGCGCAAAGACTGCTCTCCACACACGCGAATCGAGCGTTCCTGACGCAAAACTCCCGATTAAAGCGAGAATTTCGCGCCTGATTTATGCTGCGTCGCAGAATAGCAATTTTTGCGACGGTTGATAGGAGCCAGTTTCTCGCGGAAAATATTGTGGCGTCGCCCTTCGGGCCGCGCTTTCGGCTGCGCCGGAGTCACGCTTTGCAAGCGCGTTTCCGCCATACGGCTTCAATCGCTGACGCAAAGGGCGACGGCGGCCATTTCGCGAACGCCCCGCAGCGGCGCCGGTCTCAGTCGCCATCACACCGACACCAGCGAGTATCGGGTCGCTGCGCTCGAAATACGGCGGGCTGACATAGACAGGCCGGGAGACACCGAGCGTCCGCATGAGCGCAGGACATCGGGGCGGTGGTGCGCGGCGGACGTTCGGCAGCGTCGTGCGCGGATCATTCCGCGGGGGTGCGGGAACAGGGCCGCATGTGCATCGTCTCGCCCAAGGCCGGGCATGGCCATGACAGCAAGGATCAGGATAGTGGTGCATCGGCCGGTTGGAGGCCACGCCGTTTCCGTTCTCGAGCGTGAGGCGCGAGGGACGGACGCATTGCCGTATTCCCTGATTTCCCGAGACGGGGCGCTCCATCCGCGAGCTCGATTGGCATGGGTCTGACCGAAGACCGGCTTCGCCTCGCCCGTCTCCCTCAACGTCCGTCGCCAACTTTTTTCCGCCGCCTTTGGCTTTGCATCGCGAAGCAAAAAAGCTGCCGCCGGCCGCCTTCCACTTCGTTCCAGCCCTAACGGGTGCAGGGCCGAGCGTCCCCGGTCTCAAGACCCCCATCGAGGTCGCAATGGAGCGGCCCGACAGGAAAAGGAATACGACAATGGCGACCATCGGCACCTTCACCAAGAACGACAACGGCGCGGGCTTCACCGGCGCGGTCAAGACCCTGACCCTTAACGTCAAGGCCAAATTCGTCCCTTCCGAGGGAGAAAGCGAGCGCGGCCCCGACTACCGCATCTTCGCCGGCGCGACCGAGTTCGGCGCCGCCTGGAAGAAGACCGCCCGCGAAACCGGCCGCGAATACCTCTCGGTCAAGCTGGACGATCCGAGCTTCCCGGCCCCGATCTACGCCAGCCTCGTCGAAGCCGAGGATGGCAGCGGCCACAACCTCATCTGGTCCCGCCGCAACGGCGACTGAGACCGGCCCCCAAGAAGCCCCGCCGCGGCGGGGCTTCTTCATGCTCATGTCTGCCACCGTCTAGGAACAAGGAATCGGGAGAACGGGACTCCCGATCGGATCTCGTGCCCGGCTTCCGCTCCGCTCTGGCCGGGCGGCTTGCTTGGGGGTCTCCCCCTCGCGCGGCGCAAGGGATCGCTGACGCTCGACCCAGCCGGTTTCCCCGGCCTTCCTCCACGTCGTTCCTCCGTTCCGTGCAGGCCGGGTGATCCCCCTCCGGCCCGGTCGCCCTTGCACCTTGCACCCCCCGGTCTCGGCGACGGCCAGGGTTGCAGCGCAGCGCTGCGCTCCAACCCAAGCCCATAGGAGAAAGACCATGTATCACCAGCTTGCCACCCGGTTCGGCCGCAACTCCCATCAGATCAGCGGGCGCGAGCCGCTGGATAACGAGGCGCTTTACCGGCATGTCCCGTCGATCTTCGCCAGCGAGGCCCATGACAGCCGTTCCGAGCGTTACGTCTATGTCCCCACCATCGACATCGTGGAGGGCCTGCGCCGGGAAGGATGGTTCCCGTTCTTCGCCGTGCAATCGGTTCCGCGCGACGGTTCGCGCCACGGCCACGCCAAGCATATGCTGCGCCTGCGCCGGGATGGCGGCATCGGCAAGCCGGAGGCGGCGGAAGTCATCATCGTCAACAGCCATGACGGGACCAGCGCTTATCAGATGTTCGCCGGGATGCTGCGTTTCGTCTGCACCAACAGCATGGTTGCAGGCGAGCGGTTCGAGGAAATCCGCGTTCCTCACAAGGGCGGCATTCAGGATCAGATCATTGAAGGCGTCTTTACGGTCGCGGAAGACTTCCCGCGCCTCATCGACGCTAGCGAGACCATGAAGGAAATTCGCATTTCCGCAGACGAGCGCCGTATCTTGGCCGAGGCCAGCCTTGTCGCCCGTTACGGCGAGGACGAAAGCCCGTTGCGCCCGGAACAGATCATCGAACCGCGCCGTCGCGAGGACATGGGCGGGAGCCTCTGGAGCACGTTCAACGTCATTCAGGAGCATTTGACCAAGGGCGGGTTGCAAGGCCGCAAGCAGAATGCCGAAGGCCGCATCCGCCGCAGCCAGACCCGCGCCATCAACGGCATCGACCAGAATGTGACGCTCAATCGTGCGCTCTGGACGCTGGCGGAAGGGATGCAGAAACTGAAGGGCGCTTGATCCCGAACGCGACAGGGCCGCCACCCCGGCGGCCCTCCATTCGCGACAAAGACAGGGGTGGGAAAAATTGCGCCGATCCGGCATAGCGGATCGGCGGCGCGGCCATCGCAGAACATGGCCGCGCTCGCCGGGCTGCGCCCGGCTCGCAGAATCACGCAAGCATTGTTAAGAAGAAAACAACCAAGAGATTGATCGCGTTACACGCTCCAGTTATCTGGATAGTGCGGCTACAATTATTTCGACTTGTATTGGACGCTCTCTAACCGGGCATTGTTCTGCGTGTCCGGCATAGAGAGGTAACGCCATGCTGAGCATCGACTGGCGTTCTCCGGCGGCATACAGATTTGCCAAAAGCATCCCCGCTGCCGGTTTCGCTTGGGAATATCTTCGCCGCTACGACGATTACCGTCGCGAGTTTCAGGCAATCGCCGGATTAAGCGAGCCAGACCCGGAGCGCCTGGAGGCCTTCGTGCAGCGCTGGGGGTTGCGATTTTCCGACCGACCCTGAAACGCCGTCGGATCAGCAATCTCTATTCTGGATTCCTAGCCTTCAGCCGCAAGCCGTGCTGCTCTCTCCGGTGCCGCGTCGGCATGGCGAAACGGAGCCGATCGTGACGCTGGCGCATCTCGACGGCCTCGATTTGCGTCAGGCGTCCGATGGCTGGCACGGCATCTGGCAGGCCGATGGCGTCGCGCACCAGTTCTGGCTTCCGCAAACCGTTCCCGACGCTGCCGCTTTCTACGCCGCGTCCCTGCCGATGGATTCTTTTCTGGAACTGCGCGCCCATGCCGCTCGCCGCCTCTGGCGCGCAATCAATGGCCGTCCGCCTGGCTCCGACTTCCGTGCGATGCCGGCCCAGCTTCGGGAGTGGCATATCCTGTCCCTGCGCGCGCTGGATGCGCGACTGCGCGGCGAGAGCTATCGCGCCATTGCCGAAGTCCTGCTCGGATTCGAGGGGACGAAAGAGGATTGGGAGATCGGGCCGCAAAAGAACAAGGCTCGCCGTCTTGTCGCGCACGGCATCAAAATGATGCGTGGGGGCTATCGGCTTCTGCTTCACTATCCGATCAAATCACCGCAGGGATGACGTTCCTCAACCCTGCATCGCGCTCGCGACGGCCTGTTCCAGAATACGCCGATAGCCTGCCTTCGACAGCCACTGCGCGCGAGCCAGATGAGTTTCCCAGCAATGCCGGCTGCGCGTTTCCTCGGCGACAGGATCACGGTGCAGGACGATCCGCGCCACCTCTCGCCAGTCCGCACCGCCGCGGTCCGCATCCAGCAGGCGCAAATAGGTGACGTAGTGCTGTTCATCATAGGCGGTGATGTTTGGCCCAACGGGGGCCTCATCTTCGACATCTGGATCAAGCTGAGGCTGTCCGCGCACCATTTCTGTCCTTTGAACCGGTGACGCCGAAGCTACTCCGGCAAACATCATCAATACCATGCCTCGACACGAATGGGAACGATCGTTCCTAGAATGATCGTTCCTATGCTGGTTCCCCTCTCACCATGGATCTTAAGGAGATCATGGCGAGGAATCTGCGTCGGGTACGTCATGACAAGAAACTGACGCAGGAAGAACTCGCCGACCGGGCGGGCCTGAGTATGCGCTATGTCGGGGCCATCGAGCGCGGTGACGTGTCCGCCAGTGTAACGGTTCTCGGCCAGATTGCTGATGCTCTTGAGATCGAGCCCGGAGAATTGCTGAAAAAAGGCTCCGGGCCGAAGTAGTCGGACGACCTTACGCGACTGCCGGGCCACCGTGCGGTTGTTTGCCAACATTCCCAATATGCCGAAGGGGTGCCGCCAACGCATAAGCGCAAATGCGGCACGCTACCGGCCGCCGATCCCTCGCCATGGTTCGCCATAGCCCGCCGCCACGACGGCAGCGCGCATCCATCGACGAACCAGAGGTGATCTATGGCCATCCGCCCCAACGCGGATATGCCGCCGCGCCTGTTGCGCACACAGGAGGCCGCGCGCTTCCTCGGCATTTCCATCCGTACCCTTGAGAAGCATCGCACCTACGGCACCGGCCCGACCTATCGCAAGGTCGGCGGTCGCGTCCTCTACACCGTGCGCGATCTCGAAGCCTGGACCGAAATCGGCTCGCGCAAATCCACCCGCGATCCGAACGCCGGCACGGTCTTTCCGGCCCGTCCGCTGACGCCGCAAGAGCGGGGTGAGTGCTGAATGCTGCGCGACGACGATCATAGCCCCGCCAACGCGCCCGCCCGAGATTCCAGCGAACGCAGCCGCCTCAATCCCTTCGTGGTCGCGACCGGCGACGCTGCGCCCCGCGACCAACGCGACCTGATGGAACGGCCGTTCTTCTCGCTCGCCAAGGCCAAGCGCACCGTGCCGATCCTCTACGAATCCTCTGGCGTCCGCGTTGAAGTGTTCGCCGGGGCCGATTGCGGCATGGCGACCATCTGGGACGCCGACGTGCTCATCTGGGCGGCCTCGCAGATCGTCGCGGCCGAGAACAACGGCCTGCGCACGTCGCGCTTCTTCCGCTTCACGCCCTATCAGCTCCTCATGGCGATCGACCGCGCCACCGGCGCGCGCGAATATCGCCTGCTGAAGAACGCGCTCATCCGC
>DATGWU010000426.1:0-2115 GCA_035299345.1 Rhizobium sp. | reverse complement strand
GTCGATTTCGAAGACGACGAAGCGGCTGAAGACCATCCTGGTCAAGTATGGCTCGGCCTACACATCCGGCTATGCCTTGGCTTACAACACCGATCCGCAGAGCGGTGCCTCGCGTATCGCCGCAGTTCAGCGCTACGGCCGCGACATGGGTGTCGAGCCGAATGGCACCTTTACCTCGGGATCGACGCTGCCGCCGATGGCATTCAGCTACAGCGATGGCAACGGCATGTCCAGCGATCCGATCGCAGGATTGACCGGGGCGCCGTACAGCCTGAGGTTGGACAGCAAGTTCGCGACGACGGCCTACGGGCCGGTCAAATCGGTCGTCGACGCCTATATTCCCGTCGACGTGAACGCCGACGGGATCACCGAAATCCTGCGGAGAGCCTATGATCGCTACAGTGCGGCGACCTGCAAGTTCAAGCTTTACCACAGCCCGGACGTCAACACGACCTTCGCCCAGAAGAGCTTCCCCGAGCTGGAATGCGACGATCCGTCGGTCCGTCCCTTTAGTCCTCCTCCATTTGCGCCGAGCTTCCACTTCGGAAATTTCCGAACCGGAGGAAAGAGCACGCAGATGCTCATCCGCGAGCCAGAATGGCCCGAGAGCCAGAAGATCCGCTGGGAGGCAAGTTTCAGCAAAACCGGAGACGACTTTGTCCTTGATCTCAACGACTGCAAGGCGAGTTCGGGAGACGCGGTGGTCACCGATCCGGCTGTGAAGGCGCTCTGCGGCACCAACTACGAGAAATGGCCTGCCATCGATTACACCGGCGATGGCGTCGACGAACTCGTTCCCCACGATACCCAACTGGCCGGCACTGCTCGCCTCTTTGGCGACGGCACTGTGCACACGGTCATTGCCGATTCCGGCAGTCTCTTCGCACGTTACTGGCTGGATGGCTCCTGGCATCGCTTCACCATGGGCGGGTTTGCCTGTCTCAAATCGTGCCTTTTCGCCGATGTGAATGGCGATGGTTTGGACGACACCATCCACATCGGGGTGAAGTGTTCGCCGACGAACCGCGACGACCCGATGCGATCCTGCACGGCAAGCGCCACCGTATACCTGTTCACGGGAACGAAGCTCGTCGAGTGGGCGTCGGAAACGATCGACTCGTGGCGTACCCGTGACCGCAACGTCACCACCGACCACATCGGTTCCTTCGCGGTAGACATGGACGGCGACGGCAAATCCGAGATCGGCGTGGGTGTCGGAAGGACGAGTGACGGGTACGTTTACAGCAGTCGTCCCTGGAAGATTCACCGCCTCCAGCAGGCGTCCGCGACGGCAACGTTCACGGGCGCCGGAGCCGGCCTGACGGGGGCTTTCACCGCCGTGGGCGATTTCAACGGCGATGGATTGGGGGATGTTCTTGCGTCCTCTCCGATCAGTTGCGGTCAGAGTATTCGAGGTGGGAACGATCCGTACACCTGGAACCAGTACTATAGCGACTGCTTTGCGGCCTATAAGACAGCGCCCTATCACATCCATTACGGCCGCGGCACGGCCGGTTATCCGAACCTGCTCAACAGCGTCCAGACAGAGACGGGCGCCAAAGTTGCGGTCCGCTATGTCCGCTCGACGCTGTTCCAGCACGCCTATCTTCCGTTCGCCGTTCCGGTGGTCCGGTCGATTGCTGTTGCCGATGGACGGGAGACGACCTCGACCACGACCTACAGCTATGGCGGTGGTCTCTACGAACCGGCGGAGCGTAAATTCCTCGGGTTTGCGACCGTCCGCAAGATCCTGCCGAAGCCTGCCGGGCAGACCGCGGCGCCTACGGTAACCTCGACCTATCTGCAGACGCTCGCCACGATCGGGCTGCCGACAAAGACCGAGTATGCCGATGGCGCCGGGGCTGTGCATCGCACGGTCGCGGAGACTTACGCGGTCAACGCGACGAACAAACCGTACACGGCGCCGAACACTGTGACACAGACGGTCTACGCCGAGGGTGGCCGCACCCGAACGCTTCGCGTCGAGCGTTCGTACGATGCCTATGGTAATGTCACCCAGGAGGTCGACCAGGGCAGAACCGACAAGGAGGGCGACGAGGTCACGACCGTGCGCGCCTTTGCCTATAACGCCGCCGCCTACATCGTGTCTGCGGT
>DATGWU010000425.1:0-14818 GCA_035299345.1 Rhizobium sp. | reverse complement strand
GCCTCGTCGAGGTCCCAGCGGACATCGATCCAGCGTTCGGGCTCCTCGTCGAAGCGCTGCAGCGCCGAGGCCTGGATCGGATAGATGGTGATGCCCTTGCCGTCTTCCATGATGCCGACGATACGGTCGCCGGGCACAGCGCCCGCCGGTGAAAAATGCACCCGCGCGCTGCCGGAAAGCCCGCGGATTGGCAGCGGCTCCGGCCCCTCGCCGACACCTTCCGCAAGCTTGCCCTTGTTCGGCAGGCGGAAGACCATACTATCGGCGCCACTCATGTTGAACCAGCCCTCGTCGCTCGCCGGCTTCACCGTGACGCGCTCGTCCTGGTAATCGGGGAAGACCGCCCGCAGCACGTCGATCGAGGACATCTCGCCACGGCCGACGGCGGCGATCGCGTCCTCGACATCCTTGTGGGCGAGACGGTGCAGCACCGGCCGCAGCGTGTCGCGCGAGAAGATCTTGCCGGCGCGTTCGAAGGTGCGTTCGAGAATGCGGTGGCCGAGGCCGGAATACTGCTTGCGGATCGCCATGCGGGTCGCGCGCCGGATTGCCGAACGGGCCTTGCCGGTGACGACGATCTCCTCCCAGGCGGCCGGCGGCACCTGTACGCCGGAGCGGATGATCTCCACCTCGTCGCCGTTGTTGAGGCGGGTGACCAGCGGCATGATCGAGCCGTTGATCTTGGCCCCGACCGTGGTGTCGCCGATGTTCGTATGGACCGCATAGGCAAAGTCGATCGGGGTCGCGCCGCGCGGCAGCGCGATCAGCTTGCCCTTCGGCGTGAAGCAGAAGACCTGGTCCTGGAAGAGCTCGAGCTTGGTGTGTTCGAGGAACTCCTCAGGGTTGTCGCCTTCGGCCAGTGCCTCGATGGTGTGGCGGAGCCAGGAATAAGCATTGCTTTCGCGCGACAAGAGTTCGCCGTCGCCGCCACCCTCGCCGTCCTTGTAGAGGGCATGGGCGGCGATACCGTATTCGGCGATCTCATGCATCCGCTTGGTGCGGATCTGCAGCTCGATGCGCTGGCGCGACGGACCGACGATGGTGGTGTGGATCGAGCGGTAGTCGTTCTGCTTCGGCGTCGAGATATAGTCCTTGAAGCGGCCGGGAACCACGCGCCAGCGGGTGTGGACGATGCCGAGCGCGCGGTAGCACGACGGAATATCGTCGACGATGATGCGGAAGCCGTAGACGTCGGAGAGCTGTTCGAAGGAGAGCGACTTCGACTGCATCTTGCGGAAGACCGAATAAGGCTTCTTCTGCCGCCCCTTGGCCGCCGCGTGGATCAGCCCGTTGGCGACGAGGAGATCACGCAGCTCGTCCTCGATCTTCTTGATGAGCCCCTCGTTGCGGCGGGAAAGCTCCGCCAGGCGCTCGGTCACCGTCTCGTAGGCTTCCGGATTGATATAGCGGAAGGACAGGTCCTCCAGTTCCTCGCGCATGTCCTGCATGCCCATGCGGCCGGCGAGCGGCGCATAGATCTCCATCGTCTCTTCGGAGATGCGGGCGCGCTTCTCGGGTTTCATGTGCTCGAGCGTGCGCATGTTGTGCAGGCGGTCGGCGAGCTTGACCAGCAGCACGCGCACGTCGTCGGAAATCGCCAGCAGGAGCTTGCGGAGATTTTCCGCCTGTTTGGCCTTCTTGGTGACGAGGTCGAGCTTCTTGAGCTTGGTCAGCCCCTCGACCAGCCGGCCGATGTCTTCGCCGAAGAGCTCGTCGATCTCCGCGCGGGTCGCCGTCGTGTCCTCGATCGTGTCGTGCAACAGGGCGACGGCGATCGTCGATTCGTCGAGACGCATCTCGGTGAGGATCGCTGCGACTTCGAGGGGATGGGAGATATAGGGGTCGCCGCTCGCACGGGTCTGCTTGCCGTGCTTCTGCATCGCATAGACGTAGGCTTTGTTCAGCAGCGCTTCATTGGCGTCGGGCTTGTAACTCTGGACCCGCTCCACAAGCTCGTATTGCCGCATCATCCAAAGCCACTCCAACAAACGAAAAGCGCGCCAACCCGTGGGGTCGGCGCACATGAGCACATTGTCGTCCGCGCAAGCTTAGTCCGACATTGCTTGACGATTAGTAATCGTCGCTCTTTTCCGGCGGAACAAGGCCTTCGATACCGGCCAGAAGGTCTTCTTCCGACATCTGGTCGAAGGTCACGGTTTCCGGCAGGTCTTCCTCTTCCTCGCCGCGCGTGGCGGCGGCGGAAAGAAGCGCGCCTGCATCCTGCTCCGGCTCGTCGATTTCGACATGCTTCTGCAGCGAGTGGATGAGGTCTTCCTTGAGGTCGCCCGGAGACAGGGTCTCGTCGGCGATCTCGCGCAGGGCGACGACCGGATTCTTGTCATTGTCGCGATCGACGGTGATCTGCGAACCCTGCGAGATCTGCCGTGCACGATGGCTGGCGAGCAGAACGAGCTCGAAGCGGTTCTCTACTTTGTCGATGCAATCTTCAACGGTGACACGGGCCATAGCCTGTCCTTTACGGTCATGATCTTTCGGGATTAACACGCCCGATACAATCAATGGGCGGCGAATTCAAGTTTTTCCTTGATCGCAGCGTGACATTGCACCCCAATCCACGCTGCAATCTGCGTGGAAAATTTTTACGGCTCAACCAAAACGTGCTTGGAATGTGATCCGTCGTGCACTACATGATTCTTATATGAACAGTTCATAATTTTACCGGACGGTTCATGCGTCGGGAACAACATCCTGACTTTGCACAGGTTTTCCGCATTGCTCGTTTAAATCCAAAGGGATATTGCGCATGTTTGACCCACGCGAAAAGCTTGCACTCTTCATCGACGGCGCGAATCTCTACGCTGCCTCCAAGAGCCTCGGCTTCGACATCGACTACCGGAAGCTGTTGAAGGCCTTTCAGAAGCGCGGCTACCTGCTGCGCGCCTATTATTATACGGCGCTGATCGAAGACCAGGAATATTCGTCCATCCGCCCGCTGATCGACTGGCTCGACTACAACGGCTACAAGGTCGTCACCAAGCCGGCGAAGGAGTTCACCGACTCCATGGGGCGCCGCAAGGTCAAGGGCAACATGGACATCGAGCTTGCGATCGACGCGATGGAGCAGGCCGAGACGGCGGATCATCTGGTGATCTTTTCCGGCGACGGCGATTTCACCACGCTGGTCGAGGCGCTGCAGCGCAAGGGCCGCAAGGTCTCCGTGGTCTCGACCATGGCCACGCAGCCGCCGATGATCGCCGACGACCTGCGCCGCCAGTCCGACCATTTCATCGATCTCGTCAGCCTCAAGGCCGAGATCGGCCGTGATCCGAGCGAGCGCATGGCGCGCGCGCCGGTCGAGCCGAATCCCGGCGAAGACATCGAGGAATAGAAACCCCGGCTGTTCCGTCAGCCGCCCGAACCCGGCACCGCGACGTGCCGGGATCTTCGTCGTTCGCACCTTTTTTGGGCATAGAGCCGACACGGATACGTAGCCCGCACACTATTTATTTGTTTCTTAAGCATTTGAGCGGAGGGTGAAATACGGAAGAATTGCTTCCGGTATTCGCCTCGCGGCTCGCCGCCGCACAGCATTGACAGACAGCAGTACGCCAATGACCAGCTCCTCGCGGACCCGTTCCGATCTTGCAGACCGTCTCTCTTTTCTAAAAATTGATAAAGCCCAACTTGAAACGCTGATCGCCCTTCAGCCCGTAATCAGCGCCTCCGTAGGCCCCGCGCTCGACGCCTTCTACGCGGCAGCCAAAGCGCACCCGGAGACAGCCCGCTTCTTTTCAAGCGATGCCCACATTTCCCACGCCAAGGAAAAGCAGCGCAAACACTGGGCCCTGATTACCTCCGGCCGGTTCGACGACCAGTATGTCGGCGCCGTGACCACGATCGGCAGAACCCACGCGCGGCTCGGGCTGGAGCCACGGTGGTACATCGGCGGCTATGCGCTCGTCCTCGAGGGGCTTCTCGACGCCGTCGTGAAGAACGAACTGAAGGGCGTTCTGCACACCAAGAAGGCCAAGCGCATCTCCGACGGCATCAGCGCGGTGCTGAAGGCCGCCATGCTCGACATGGACTATTCGATTTCCGTCTACTTGCAGGCGCTCGCCGAAGAGCGCGAGAAGGCGGAGCAGGAACGCCACAATCTGGAGATGGAGCAGGAAGAGGCGCTCGCCGCGATCGACGGCGCCCTCGACGCCCTGAGAACGGGCAATCTTTCCGCCAGCATCAGCCAGCCGCTTTCGCCACGCTTCGCGCGCCTGCGCGACAACTACAACCAGGCGGTCGAGGCACTCGGCACCGCGTTCTCCGCGGTCATCGACGAGACGGACCGCGTGTCGATGAGCACGCGCGAGCTTTCCGCAGCGACCGACAACATGGCGCAACGCACAGAACAGCAGGCCGCAGCGCTCGAAGAAACGGCGGCGGCACTCGACGAGATCACCATCGTTTCCCGGCAGGCCGCCCAGCGGACCCAGGAGGCCATGACCGTGGTGCACGCCTCGGCCCAGGAGGCTGTCCGTTCCGGCCAGATCGTCGAGGAGGCGATCAACGCGATGGGCGAGATCGAGCAATCATCCCGCAGGATTACCCAGATCATCGGCGTCATCGACGAGATTTCGTTCCAGACGAACCTGCTGGCGCTCAATGCCGGCGTGGAAGCGGCCCGAGCCGGCGAAAGCGGACGCGGCTTTGCCGTCGTCGCGCAGGAGGTCCGCGAGCTTGCGCAACGCTCCGCCTCGGCCGCACGCGAGATCAAGCTCCTGATCGATCGCTCCTCCCAGGACGTCGCCCATGGTGTCTCACTCGTCAACCGCACCGGCGAGGCCTTGCGCACGATCGGCGGCCAGGTGCACGCGATCAACGAGCACATCACGGCGATCGCCACCTCGTCGCAGGAACAGTCCTCCGGCATCAACGAGATCAACAACGCGATCAACAGCATGGACCAGATGACCCAGCAGAACGCGGCGATGGTCGAGGAAACCAATGCCGCGACCCACGAGCTCAACCAGATCGCTGGCCACCTGAACACCCTGCTGTCGCGCTTCAACGTCTCGCGCTCGCAGGTCCACACGCCGGCATCGACCCAGTATCGCCCGTCCTACGCGGCCTGACGTCACGAACCACGAACCGCCGGAAAAGAGAATCCATGCTCTTTTTCCGGCGGCATTCGTTTGTCGTCCGGGGTAAAACAGATGCATGCTGTTTGACCGACCCACCGACGACACTCTCTATGACGCGCTTTTGAAGCGCGATGCGGCCTATGAAGGCTTCGTCTATGTCTGCGTCACCACGACGCGGATCTTCTGCCGGCTGACCTGCCCGGCCCGCAAGCCCAAACGCGAGAACTGCGTCTTCGAGGAAAGCATCGCCGCCTGCCTGGAAGCCGGTTACCGGCCCTGCCTGCGCTGCCGACCGATGTTGCGCTACAAGGACAACGATCCGACCGTCACGTCGCTCCTCGAAGCGCTGGAGCGCGAGCCGGAACGGCGCTGGCGCGAGAGCGATCTTCTGGCGATGGGGCTTGATCTTTCCACCGTGCGGCGCGCCTTCAAGCGGCAGTTCGGCATGAGCTTCCTCGAAATCGCACGGCTGCGCCGCGTCGGGCTCGCGGCGGAAACGCTTGCCGAAGGCGCGCCGGTCATCGAGGCGCAGCTCGACGCCGGCTTCGAGTCGGGCAGCGGCTTTCGCGCCGCGATCAACCAGCTCATCGGCAGCGCGCCACGTCACCTGCGCGGCAAGGGCCTCCTCAGGGCCGACTGGATCGAGACGCTGGTCGGCCCGATGATGGCGATCGCCGACGACCATGCGCTGCATCTCCTCGAATTCGCCGACCGCCCTGCCCTGCCGACCGAGATCCGGCGCATCCGGGAGAGGACCGGCTGCGGCATCGTGCTCGGGCGCGCTGCACCGATCGACATCGTAGAGCAGGAGTTGAAACGGTATTTCGACGGCGACAGTGCCGCCTTCGACGTCCGTATTGCCGGCCACGGCACGCCGTTCGAACGCGCGGTCTGGGAGGCGCTCCGGCAAATCCCGCCCGGCACCGTTGAGAGTTACGGCGCGCTCGCCGCGACGATGGGCCGTCCCGGCTCTGTCCGCGCGGTCGGGCGCGCCAACGGCGCCAACCAGATCGCGATCGTCATCCCCTGCCACCGGGTGATCGGTGCGGACGGCGGCTTGACCGGCTATGGCGGCGGATTGTGGCGCAAGCGCTGGCTTCTCGAACACGAGCGGCGCATGGCCGCCGGTCAGCGGACGGCCGAAGCCGCCGAGTAGCGACGACGCCGGTTACGCCGAAAGTGCTTCGAAGGCGATATCCTGGGCGCCCTGCCAGAGCACCATGCGGCCCATGGTTTCCAGGTGCTCGCGGCCCTCGACCACCGTCAGGAAGTGATTTCCCGCGAGCACGCCCATCTTGCTGGCGAAATGCGAGCTGCCATAGGCGAAGAGCAGCTCCGTCTCGCTGAACCCGCCCGGATAGAGCAGGATGTCGCCGCGCGAGGGGTGGCTCGTATGGTTCTCGAAGCCTGCGCCGAACGCGAAATCGCCGAGCGGCACCCAGACCGCCTCACCGCTCCAGCGCGAATGGATCGTCTGGTTCCTGAACGGCAGGAAGCTCTTGAAAATACGGCAGGTTTCCGGCGCCTTTTCGGTCTCGAAACGGGCGACGAAGGTGAAGGGACCGACGGTCACCTTCAGGCGTTCGGCAGGTGCTCCGCTCATCAGCCGGCCTTCAGGAGGCGGCTCTTCTGGCGGTTCCAGTCGCGCTCCTTCTCCGTCTCGCGCTTGTCGTGCAGCTTCTTGCCCTTGGCGAGCGCGAGTTCGAGCTTGGCGCGCCCCTTCTCGTTGAAATAGACCTTGAGCGGGACGAGCGTCATGCCTTCGCGGTTGACGGCGGCGCGCAGGCGGTTGATCTCGCGCTTCGACAGCAGCAGCTTGCGGCGGCGGCGCGGCTCGTGGTTGAAGCGGTTCGCCTGCAGGTATTCCGGCAGATAGGCGTTGATCAGCCAGATCTCGTCGCCCTCGTCGGAGGCATAGGATTCGGCGATGTTGGCCTTGCCTTCGCGCAACGACTTGACCTCGGTGCCGGTCAGGACCAGCCCCGCTTCATAGGTGTCGATGATTTCGTAGTTGAAGCGGGCCTTGCGGTTCTCCGCGACAATCTTGTTGACCGTGCGCTGGCTGCCTTTGGGGGCCATGATCTCGTCTTCCAATCTGCCCGGACCGTTCTTCTCTTAACCGACGACGGGCACCCGCCGGCTCTTGTCGCATGGATGTAATACAGAGCGGCGGGGAAATAAAGGCGGGGCGTGTGTGATGGGAGCGGAAGGGCTTCGGCGCAATGGCAACGTGATGGGTGCTATTTCAGACTGTCGGATTCGCGTTCTGATGATGTACCTTGAGCTTTCCGTCTCAATTCCCGGTTGGCGCGATTCGGTGGACTCCTCATAGCCCTGACTGTGTGGGGGAAGACCTTGCAAACACAGCGAAACACAGTGAATTTACTGCGGGCACGACCAATTTTCTGGCCCGGTTGAGTTATCATGGGGTGACATTACTTGAGTGTTGCATTCGATATTCGATGAGGGCACATTCAACCTAGGCACGCGATCATGAAGGCAGACAATGAGGAATCAAGTACCAAACCACGTTGATGAATTTCTGGTAGAGATTCAAACCATGGGTACTGAAGTCATTATTCGCGAACGATTGACCATGGGGAAGTCGGGCGCGTTCGTGGCTATTGTTGACTGTACGGGTAAACTGGACGGCGTTCACGTAATGAAGGTCGACGACATTCCCAAAGATTGGGAAGGGGAGCAGGCACGACACAGGAAAGCCATCTCCGACGGGGCGTTTTCCGGAAAAATCCCTCAGATCGCGTTGAGCCTGGAAGCAAGCCATCACTACTGCATGTTAATCAAATTGGCCGGTCAATCACGTATTGCGTGGCGACCATTGGTCGATGATCACACGTTGTTTCGTTCTGCTTACAAAAGGTTTTCGGAGATCTCCTGGACCCCAGAGTTATTGCATCTGGGTCAGCAGCAGACTTTCTGCGAATTAATCAGGGCTCTCTTGGGGTACAAACTATCCGCAGAACAGGGTGGCCGTATCCACACTCATATCTCGGATTTCATTTCTCCAGATTTCATTGCAGCCTCAATGTTTCTTCTTAATGGCGAAATTTTACCGAACCCATTTGTGTTTGCCACGTCTTCCAGCCTGCACAAGCCGGTACTCCGACCGTTCTTTGGCCCGACACACGGAGACTGTCACAGTCAAAATTTGTTCGTGAAGGCAGATGCGAGCGGCAGCGTCCAAGACATTAACCTAATAGATTTCGCAACATATCAATCAAACGGCCTCGCGTTTTTCGACCACGCCTATTTGGAACTCGCTACTCTTCTGCGAACCTTCGACGGCCTTGGAATAGCCCGTTGGCACAAGTTTGCCACGGCGCTCGCCGAGGTGAACAACGCGGCCCAAATTGATCCTGGCGAGCGAGGATGGTTACAGGACATTTTGGCCGCTCGCGATACCGCTGCGGAGCTAGCTTTCAAAGGCTACCCCGATCGCCAAGACGACCTGAAACTTCAGATGTTATTGGCACAGGTCGGAGCAGGCTTGGCCTTTCTTCACAAAGCCCCTCGAGCAGGCAGTGGTTCGGGGGGGCTAACGACTTCACAATACAACCAGAGCTTCATTTGGTCCGCCGTTTTCCTTAAGCAGCTCATTAAGATGATCGGCAAGGAAGTGACCGACCTCTTTCCGAATGAGATGGCTGCCCCGTGGCCGAATAGCCCAGTTCAACTTCCTCGATCCGACACACCGCCCTTTAGTCCTGCCGCGCGCTTTCACAAATCTGATTTTAACATCCTAATAGTCGGCAAAGACCTCGACGTGCTACCAGCAGATATCGCAAGCAGGCCTTGGTCTTTTGTGGTCGATTTCCGAACCTCAGCCCTAACTGATGAGGAGCAGCAGGCAAACCCCAGAGCTTCCAGACAGTTCTGGCTAGGTCAACAGCCACCTGATCTAAAAATCCTGCAACGCGGATGCATTTGGTATTTCGCAAACGGTCGACAGGACATTTCTGGCATCATTCCAACCGCTTCTACCGCAGATTGGCGGCGGACATACAAGCGCGGCCTCGACAATCTGCTCAGCGAGATCGCTGAGTTTCACGCCCCGACTTGCGTTAGTTGCTTGGTTCTCGCGAAGGGCTTATCTCCAGACATTGCCCGGATGGTGATCGAGAGCATGGACAGTGCGTTCGGTGATGCGCTCACTACGGTGATTGTTGCCGACGGCAGCCGCGAATTGTCCATCATCGAGGGCGTGGAAGTTGTGCAACTTCCACTGGATACAATCATTTCTGAGCTGGTCGACAATCGCGCTGCCTCTCCCAACACGCTAGGAGACGCTTTTCTTCCGCAACGGACGACGACGTCCACGGATTTGGTTCCGATTCCTGTTAGTTTGCTTTCAGGGGTGGAAAGAGACCTAACTGTACTGTACCGCGCAAAAGCACAAAGCTTGCCAGACGGCCGCACCTTCGGCATCGATTTCCGTCGTGGGATGCCGATCGAATGGGCCGAGTTGGCACAACAACTCGATGTGCCACGTGAGACCAAGTTTGACCATTATTTCAAGGAAATTTCGGAAGCTCTCGATGCATCAAGCAATCGCACTGTGAACCTCCTTCATGAACCCAGCTCAGGCGGAACCACACTTGGTCGCCGGCTAGCTTGGAGCTTCATGGAACGTGTTCCAACTGTGCTGTTGGACCAAGTTAGCAATGACACCTCTTCGTATCTGAGGCGGCTGTTTCAGTTTTGCTCTCTTCCAGTGCTCGTGGTCATGGAAGCGTCCGCTATCACCGAAAGCGAACGCGAGGGCCTTCTCCAGCAACTCAGAGAGGATAACACTAGGGCAGTCTTCTTGGCCATCTCTCGATCCGTGAAGAAGAACGATGCAGACAAAGTTCTTCCTGGCAAACTCAGTGATGAGGAAACTGAAAAGTTTCTCGAAGTATATCTTGAGCAGGTACCAGATCAGAGCCGGCAAAATCAACTTCGCCGGCTCGCAAGCCAACAGACGCCGGACGAACAAAAGAACCCGTTCTTTTTCGGTCTAACTGCATTTGGTGACGGGTTTCTAGGCGTCAAAAAACTTATTGAAGACGTTGTTTTTGGAGCAAAAACCGACGCGTCTAGAGAGCTCTTGGCAGACCTTTGTCTTGTAAGTTTCTTTAATAACGAAGGTTTTCCCGAAACCGATTTTGATGAACTGTGCGATATCCTGAATGATGGCAAGGCACCAGTTGACAACGATTCGCTATTCTTGCTGCGATCGGGCACTCACATCCGAGTCTCTCATGTACTCCTAGCACAGGAAGTTCTGGCTAAGCTTGCTAGGAATGAAGAGCGATGGCGTGCGGATATTCCGCGATTTTCGACCACTCTTTTGTCTCATCTCCGCAAAATTCGGAGCAATGAATCGGACCGTGTCCAGAGAATGGTTCAGTCATTGTTTATTACGCGCGACACTGAAAGTGCGATCATTGTCGACGTCGATGTTTCGGTCGGCGGCATCGGAAATCGGCGCTTTTCTCAGTTAATCAACGACGTGGGGAATGCGGAACTAGCACGGGAACTACTGGACCTGGTTTCAAAAATCTGGCCCAAGGAACCGCATTATGCCGCGCACCTCGCTCGTCACTTGATGTACGAAGAGCCTCAGGACATTGATGAGGCAGTACAAAAAGCAAACTTGATTGAAAAAGTCCGTGGAGCTGAAAGCGACGCCGCACTGGTTCACATCGCAGGGATGGCTCATCGAATCCGGATGGAGCAGCTGCTCAAAGAGGCCGTCGTGCAACTCCTCCCCTTGGCTGAAGTCGAGGCGAGAGTGCAATCCGATTTTGGCGAGGCAATCAACCGCTTCGAGAGATCCACAGAACTAAAAGCATCGAATGAACATGGTTTAGTTGCCACTATCCAAACAGTATCTATTTTGCTCCGACAATCGATGCATCTTGCCCGCGCCGATAGTTTGGCGACCTTCCTGACAGCACGTTCTTCTGGCTTCTACATGGATGCCCTCTCTCTAGCCGAAGAGAAAATCGATCTGCTGAACAACCGACCGAGACTCTCAGTCCGATCCCAAAAGACAATCGCCGAATGGAACAATGTCTATGGAAACGCTGATCGAGTAGTCGCCGACCTGAGAGCTTTGGCCGCCCGTCACGAAGACATCGATGTACGCCGCGCATTGTGTGCTGCGATAGTTGCACGCGCAAAGCACAAATGGCATTCGATGAGCCAGGGAGACCTTCGGACCGTCACGTTGATGATGGAAAAGAATATTAATCAACAAGGAGTGCGAGATTCGGACATTAGACGATGGTTCTCAGCCTTTCGCTACCTGAATACATTTGACGAGGCGGTTGCGATCAGAAGACTGATAGATTGGCATGGCCTCAACCCGAAGTCTGTTGAGCCAGCGTATTACGTGTTTGCTCTCAACTTCTTACGTTTCCTAAGGCCTCAAGGCTCGCGGGAAGCCTTAGCGATTGAAGTCAATCGTTGGAAAGGAATTTGTCAGAGCAATCGCCCATACGGCAGTCGCTCATGGTCTTACGATTGGCTTGAAAGAGCAGGTGCACAACTCAGGTTGGCTCACTTCAAGAACGACTTAGACGGTCTCGATCCACCCTCAATGATTAAGGGCGAAAAACCGGAGGACATAGCGAAACTGGAATCTCGTCTAGCGCGAGTAGAGGGCACGCTTCAAGGATACCGGGGGCCGCAGTTCGCCAACCTCGATCTTGGCTTCGGTCTATTGGCCAAGATCACTCCGCTTGAGCGATTATCAAAAGACGACGAAGGAAAGCGAATTTCCGCTTTCATTTCGTTTTCCTACGATGGGTTGATTGGGTGGGACCCGAAGCTTGTTCCGCGCTGAACGACACAATTGACTGCAAATGACGGTTCCACGGAAACTGCGACGCGGCGAGACTGCTGCGCAAAGATCGTTTGTCGGGCCTTCATCCACAGTTCCGTCTAGCCCAACTGAGTTTCGACTTCAGCTCGGATCTGCCCGCGAGATGTCGGTCCGTTTGCTAGCCCCGTAATGCCGTCACATCTCAGTGCACAACCATAGGACCCGGTAGATTGAAGTAGCCTCGACAATCGCCGTGGTCCGATCTACAGAGCAGTGGCTCACGATACCCCCTCGCCAGTCCGCCCAAACAAGAAGGCCGGGCACACCCACCCGGCCTCCAAGCTTTCTCTCCTCATTCCCTCACCCCACCAGCCCCGCATGCGCGAGCGCCGCGTCGATGGCTGCTTCGGTGGCGGGTTCGAGCGTCGGCAGGAGCGGCAGGCGCACCGTGCGGCTCATGCGGCCGAGCTTGGCGAGCGCGTATTTGACGCCACAGAGGCCGGGCTCGAGGAAGATCGCCTTGTGGAGCGGCATCAGCCGGTCCTGGTATTCGAGCGCCTTCTTGTAGTCGCCGGCAAGCGTCGCCGCCTGGAATTCGGCACAGAGCCGCGGGGCGGCATTCGCCGTCACCGAGATGCAGCCGACGCCGCCGTGGGCATTGAAGCCGAGCGCCGTCGCGTCTTCGCCCGACAGCTGGATGAAGTCCGTGCCGCAGGTGATCCGCTGCTCGGAGACGCGCTCGATCTTGCCGGTCGCATCCTTCACGCCGACGATGTTCTTGTGCTCCTTCGCGAGCTTGCCCATGGTTTCCGGGCTCATGTCGATCACCGAGCGGCCGGGGATGTTGTAGATGAAGATCGGCAGCTTCACGGCATCGGCAATCGCCGCATAGTGGGCGAAGAGGCCCTTCTGGGTCGGCTTGTTGTAATAGGGGGTGACGACGAGGAGCGCGTCGGCGCCGACGGCTTCGGCGTGCTGCGCAAGCTCGATCGCCTCGTTCGTGTTGTTCGAGCCGGCGCCGGCGATCACCGGGACGCGCTTCTTTGCCGCCTCGACGCACAGTTCCACGACCCGTTTGTGCTCCGCATGGGAAAGGGTCGGCGATTCACCCGTCGTGCCGACCGGAACGAGACCGGTCGAGCCCTCGGCGATCTGCCATTCCACATGCGCTGCAAAGGCTGCCTCATCGACCGCACCGGTTTCGGTGAACGGCGTCACGAGAGCAGGAATGGATCCCTGGAACATGCATAAAACTCCTCACGGCCGGCATTCATGCTTCGGCCGCATTCCTCGGTTACGAACGCGCGCAGCTTATTGCGGCCTCCGGGCCGCGGCAAGCGCACCGGGCGCGGTTTTATGACAGTTTCAGGCGGCGTAAAAGCGGGAAAATCTGGCGCAGCGGTAAGGTTTCGTTAATATGCTCGGCAGCTAATGGAGATATTCCACATCTGCCATCGGGTACGGGGATGAAAAGAGCGCTTCTGCTGACCTCCGCCTTCGGTTTCGGGCTGGCGGCCGCTGCCGCCATGGCCGGCCCGCCGGACGGTAGCACCGTGCCCCTGCCGCTTTCGAAGCCCACCATGCGCCCGCTCGAGGCTGCCCTGATGCCGACCTTCGAGATCACCGGCGCGATCCCGCGCATGGGGCGCCTGCCGGTCGCCGATCCGCTGCTCAAAGAAGGGCTCGACGCGCTCTCGAACAAGGACGGTGCCGAGGCGCTCGCTATCCGCGACCGGATGACGGTCTCGCTCGACCGGCACATGCTCACCTGGTCGATCGCCATGTCCGGCCTGCCGGGCATTCCGTCTTCCGCCATCGCCGCAGCCCAGCGCGAGCTCGAAGGCTGGCCGGGGCTTTCCGCCTTCCGGGCCAATTCCGAACGGGCGCTCTACCGCGAAAACCCGCCGGCCGATGCCGTGCTTTCCGCCTTCGGCGCGACGAAACCGGAAACGCCGGAGGGCGCGGTCATCCTGGCGCGGGCAGAGCTTGCGACAGGTGACAAGGCCGCAGCCACACGCACGCTTCGCGCGATCTGGCACGGCGAGGCGCTCGACAAGCCGATGGAGGACAGGATCCTCAAGGAGTTTTCCGGGCTCTTCACCACCGCCGACCACAAGGCGCGGATGGACTATCTCCTCTACCGCGGACGGGTGACGCAGGCAAAACGCTTCTCCACCCTCGGCGAGGCGCAATCGCTCTACAATGCGTGGGCGGCGGTGCTCAACCGCTCGTCGAAGGCTCCGCAACTTCTCAAGGCAGTCGATCCGCGCTGGGCGAAGGACCCGGCCCTGCTCTTCGCGCGCATCGAGAATCTTCGCCGCCAGGACAAATACGAGGAGGCGGCAGCCCTGCTCGCGAAGGCGCCGCGCGATGCCGTCGCGCTCGTCAACACCACCGAATGGTGGAACGAGCAGCGCATCGTCGCCCGCGGCCTCGCCGACCAGGGCGACTTCAAGGCGGCCTACCGTGTCGCGTCGCGCCATACCGCGGCCGAATCGAGCGAAATCGTCGACGCGGAATTCCACGCCGGCTGGTACGCACTGCGCGGCCTTCGCGACGCCGAGGCCGCCGCGACGCATTTCCGCAAGATCCTCACCGTCTCGCAAAAGCCGCTTTCAGTTTCGCGTGCCTGGTACTGGCTCGGCCGCGCCGCCGAGGCGGGCGGCAAGGCGGAGGCGCGCGATTTCTTCCTGAAGGCGGCGCGCTATCCGAGCACCTTCTACGGCCAGCTTGCCGCCGCGCGGCTGAAATCGCCGGGGCTCGCCATCCCCTACCCCGCACCGACGCCCGAAGAGCGGCAGACCTTCGCCAATCGCGAGGCGGTGCAGGCGATCGCGCGCTTCGAAGCGGCAGGGCACGGCTGGCGGGCGGAAAGCCTCTACCGGGCGCTCGC
>DATGWU010000424.1:0-4437 GCA_035299345.1 Rhizobium sp. | reverse complement strand
CACGTGCCCTGGCAATCAGTTCGGTGGGTTCGAAGGGCTTGCTGACATAGTCGTCGGCGCCGCCATCGAGTGCGGCGGCGATCTCCTGCGGGTCGTCGAGCGCCGTCAGCATCACCGTGCCGGGGCGGGGTCGAAGCTTTCTCAGCTCCGCAAGAAGGGTGATGCCGTCGCCGTCTGGAAGACGTCGGTCGAGGACGACGAGCTCGAAGGGGGCGACCGCAAGGGCAGCGAGCGCCGCCTCGATCGACGCGACGGTGTCGACCGTACCCATGGACGCGGTGAGCTTCGCCTGGAGCCAGTGGGAGAGGTCTGGGTCATCTTCGACGATCAATATTCGCATGTCTCTCCCGTCAAAGGCTCGCCGTCGCGCGTAGGCCGCCAACTTCCGTCCGGAAGATTGCCGTTGTATTACCAACGGAGGAGTGTTTTCGCCCCGTCGCCCGGGAGTGATCGCCGCGGTGCTACACTGCGATACGGGTCCGTTCCTGTCTCGCCTCGCCCGCGATCGCGCCGGGCGGGCGTCCGGTCACCCTCTTGAACGCCCGCGAAAAGGCCGCCTGCGAACCGTAGCCCAGCCGATGGGCGGCGGTCTCGATCGGCATGCGGTCGCGGCTGATCCATTGGGCGGCAAGCCGCATGCGAAGCTCCGTCAGATAGCGCACCGGCGTCATGCCGGTGACCGCAAGGAAACGTTCGGCGAAGACCGAGCGTGATGCGCCCATGAGCTTTGCCAGTTCCGCAAGTGTCCAATCGCGGCCCGGCTCGCGATGAAGGGCGACCAGTACGCGCCCGAGACGCGGATCGCGCAAGGCCGCAATCCACCCGCTGGCGTCACCGCAGCCGCATTCCACCCATGCCCGGACGATCGAGGCTGCGACCACGTCGGCGAGGCGGGCGAGGATACCGGCATAGCCGGCGCGGCTCTGGCTCACCTCCCGTGCCATCGCCTCGAGCATCGGCAGGATTTCCGGATAGCGCACCATGATCGTGTCCACCCGCATGACCTCAGGCATCAGCGCCACGAGCGGATGCATGCTGCCGAGATCAAAATCCATGCAGGCGGAGAAGATCAGGATGCGTTCCTTCTCGCTGCAGGCACTTTCATCGCAAGCCCTGATGTCGCTCACCATCGAGCAGAGAGGCTCCCGCCGCAACGAGGCGAGCTCGGTGCAGGGCTGGGAGACGTCCGGTGACGAACCGATCACGTGAAGGCCGCCACGCGGCAGAAGCGCCGCATCACCGGCCTTCATCTCGTGCAGCACGCCGCTCGGCGCTCGCAATGCGATCGACCCACGCGCCACGAACAGGAACTTGGCGCGACTGTCGCCGTCGCCGAAGGCGTAGGCGAAAGGTGGCGAGAGTTCCATGCGGCGGTAGTCGACGCCCACGAGCCGCATGCCGAGCAGAAGCTCGCTGACGACGTCCGTGTCGAGCAAGCCGGATGGAGTCAAATTGTCGGACTTTCGATCAAGCATAACGGACTATGTGACATAGAAAGTCCGGAGAGTCCAGCCTAGCTTTCTTGCGGTGTAACTCCTCCCATCGCGAAAGGACAAACCGATGACTTCGACGACCAATCACGATCGCGGCGGCGGGCCGCAAGTACCGGCCTGGTCCGCGGTTGCCTCCATGACGATCGGCGTTTTCAGCCTGGTGACCGCCGAGTTCCTGCCGGCAAGCCTCCTGACCCCGATCGCCGCCGAACTGTCGATCAGCGAAGGCTCGGCCGGGCAAGCGGTGACGACCACCGCGCTCTTCGGCTTCACCACCAGCCTGCTGATTACCGCCGCGGCGCGCGGGACCGACCGTCGCAAACTGCTGATGTTCTTTTCCGCACTGCTGGTCGCCTCCAACCTGTTCGTCGCCTTCGCGCCGGGATTGCCGCTGCTGCTCTTCGGCCGCGTGCTCCTCGGCGTGGCACTCGGCGGCTTCTGGGCCATGTCGACCGCCGTCACGATGCGGCTGGTGCCGCCGGTCCTCGTGCCGAGGGCGCTCGCGATCCTCATGAGCGGGGTGTCGGTCGCGACCGTGCTCGCGGCGCCGGTGGGTAGCTATCTCGGCGACCTCATCGGCTGGCGCGACGTCTTCCTGCTCGCCGCCGCGCTGGGGCTTGCCGCCCTGCTGGCGCAATGGCTGAGTCTCCCCAGCATGCGTCCGACCGGCACCGCAAAGCTCGGCACGCTGGTCGAGGTGCTCCGCCGACCGGGTATCGGCCTCGGCATGCTGGCCGTGCTCCTCGTCTTCGGTGGCCACTTCGTCTTCTTCACCTATCTTCGCGCCTATCTCGAGAGCGGCAGCGGATTTTCGATCGCCTCGATCTCGACGATCCTGCTCGGCTTCGGCGTCGCCAATTTCCTCGGCACGCTTCTGGCCGGCAAGCTCGTGCAGAAGAGCCTGCGACTGACGCTGGTCACGGCACCGCTTCTCATGGGCACGCTGGCGCTGGCGATCGTCGCGATCGGCACGAATCCGGTCTTCGACGTCCTTGCGGTCGTGCTCTGGGGTCTGTTCTTCAGCGGTGTGCCGGTGGCCTGGTCGAGCTGGATTGCGCGCACCGTGCCCGACGAGGCCGAAAGCGCGGGCGGCCTGTTCGTCGCCTCGATCAATTTTGCGATCGGCCTCGGCGCCGGATTGGGTGGCGTGGTCTTCGACTTCGGCGGTGGCATGGCGACGACCGCCATGAGCGGGATCGTGCTGATCCTCGCCGCCTTCAGTATCCTCGTAGGAGTACGCTCGAGGGTACTGGTCCCTGTCGCCGCCTGACCATCGGCTGGCGGACAAGGTGAAGGGCGGGTCCCTGTGACCCGCCCTTCCTCATGCGTTCAGCGCGTCGCGTCGACGCTCAGTAAAGAACGCTGGCGCCCTGATCGGCGGGGCCGGCGGTGCGGCGGAAGGTGGCGAAGAGTTCGCGTCCGAGTCCGAATTCGTTGTCGGAGAGATCGACGGTGACCGCCGGGCGGGCGTCGAACTCGGCCGCGTCGACCATCACCTCCAGCGTTCCGGCGACGGCGTCCAGACGGATCATGTCGCCGTTGCGGATCCTGGCGATCGGTCCGCCGTTGCTCGCCTCCGGCGTCACATGGATCGCCGCCGGCACCTTGCCTGAAGCACCGGACATGCGGCCGTCGGTGACGAGCGCCACCTTGTGGCCGCGGTCCTGCAGCACGCCGAGCGGAGGAGTGAGGCGATGCAGTTCCGGCATACCGTTCGCGCGCGGGCCCTGGAAGCGGACGACGGCGACGAAGTCGCGGTCGAGCTTGCCCGCCTTGAAGGCGTCCTGCAGCTCCTGCTGGTCGTGGAAGACGATCGCCGGCGCCACGATCACGTGCCGTTCCGGCTTGACTGCGGAGATCTTGATCACCGACTTGCCGAGATTGCCGGTGAGCATCTTGAGCCCGCCGGTCGGCTGGAACGGTGTCTCGATTGCGGCGAGCACCTTCGGATCGGCGCTCTTTTCGGGGGCCGCCTCGCGTTGAACGGTTCCGTCGTCCGCGAGCCTCGGCTCGACGGTGTAGGCGGCAAGGCCGTGGCCGTAGACGGTGCGGACATCCTCGTGCAGGAGACCGCCCTTCAGGAGTTCCTTGATGAGGAAGCCCATGCCGCCGGCTGCATGGAAATGGTTCACGTCGGCGAGGCCGTTCGGATAGACACGGGCGAGAAGCGGCACGATGTCGGAGAGATCGGAGATGTCCTGCCAGGTCAGCTCGATGCCGGCGGCGCGCGCCATCGCGACGAGGTGCATGGTGTGGTTGGTGGAACCGCCGGTCGCATGCAGCCCGACGACGCCGTTGACGATCGAGCGTTCGTCGATCATCTCGCCGACGGGGGTGAACTCGTTGCCGAGCGCGGTGATGGCGAGCGCCCGCTTGGCGGCTTCACGCGTCAGCGCTTCGCGGAGCGGCGTGTTCGGGTTGACGAAGGAGGCGCCCGGCATGTGCAGGCCCATGATCTCCATCAGCATCTGGTTGGAGTTCGCCGTGCCATAGAACGTGCAGGTGCCCGGACCGTGATAGGATTTCGATTCGGCTTCCAGCAGTTCGGCGCGCCCGACCTTGCCTTCGGCATAGAGCTGGCGGATACGCGACTTCTCGTCGTTCGGCAGGCCGCTGGTCATCGGTCCGGCCGGAATGAAGACGGCCGGCAGGTGGCCGAAGGTCAGCGCTGCGATCGCGAGGCCCGGAACGATCTTGTCGCAGATCCCGAGATAGACGGCCGCGTCGAACATGTTGTGCGAAAGGCCGACGGCTGCGGCCATGGCGATCAAGTCGCGGGAAAAGAGTGAGAGCTCCATGCCGGGCTGACCCTGGGTCACGCCGTCGCACATGGCCGGAACGCCGCCGGCGACCTGCGCCACGCCGCCGGCCTCGCGCGCCGCCTCGCGGATGATCGCGGGGAAGGTCTCGAACGGCTGATGCGCCGAGAGCATGTCGTTGTAGG
>DATGWU010000423.1:0-8939 GCA_035299345.1 Rhizobium sp. | reverse complement strand
CCAAACCGTCCAGGAATAGAGACAGGAGATCTGCTTCCGCTCTTTCGGTGAGCCGGTATCTACTCACGTATAAGGCCTCGCGCGGCTGCGATCCGCTCGGCCTCCGCAAAAACCTCGTCGACGGACCGGTTGCCGGTACCGCTCGCTCTGGAGTCGGCAACGATCTGACGCAGTTCCTCGATCGTCAACTCTTGGTCGCGTCGGGCGCGATCCCGCCGCACGAGATCCCGCACGTAATCACTGGCGCTGGCATATTCGCCTTTGGCAATCTGTGCTTCGATCCATTCCTTCATCGGAGCGGGAAGGGAAACCGTCATCGTTGCCATTTTCTGCCTCCTGATGCGAAGAACGGTAAAGGAAATAAGAAAAAATCACAATATTTAACATCGAGGCACGCGTTACCGCCGCCGTCACGCTCTGGGAGAGCCTCCGGTGAGGCGGAAATAACAGGCCGGGGTTGTTGGAGCGAGCGATGTCCGTTCCTCTTCTCCCCATCGGGGAGAAGGTGGCGCGTAGCGCCGGATGAGGGGTGAACGTCGGGGGCAAGCGGCTCCCCCTCATCGCCTCGCATGCGCTCGGCACTTCTCCCCGCTGGGGAGAAGAGGTTTTTCCCGTCCGATGGCGGGAGCTTCGGCAACCGTATCGTGAACGGGCACCAGAGGAGCCGGTGACCTTAACTCCCTTTGCGATCAAGGATTTGCCGCCCGCACCGGGCATCACCGGATTGTGACTTCATTCCGCCGCGAACATCCGGCAATCATCGGGCGTTGGTATCAACGCCGGCGCGGCCGGTCATTGAACGGGAGAATTTTCTATGAAGCTGAGATTTGTCGTGGCTGCGGCCGTTACCGCCGCTCTGGGAATGGGCACGGCTTTCGCTGCCGGAGAACCTCAGGTCGTGCGTCAGGAAATGATGGAAAAGGTCGGTGACGCGATGGGCGCCATCGGCGCCATCGTCAAGGGCAAGAAGCCCTTCGATGCGGCGGTGGTGAAGTCCTCGCTGACCACCATGAAGGAAGTCGCCTCAACCTTCCCGGAAAACTTCCCCGCCGGCTCCGAGACCGGCTTCAAGTCCGAAGCAAGCCCGAAGATCTGGGAAAACACGGATGACTTCAAGGCCAAGGCCGCCAATCTCGTCAAGGTCGCCGATGCGCAGCTCGCCGCCCTCCCGACCGATCAGGCGAGCACCGGCGCCACCATGAAGGCGCTCGGCGAGGCCTGCAGCTCCTGTCACGAGACGTACCGGCTGAAGAAGTAATCGCCCGGGCGAGACGCGACGAAACGGGTTCCGGCCGAAGGCGGCCGGGGCCTCTTTCGGCATATCGCATTTCCTGCGTGCTTTCGGAGGTGTCATGGCACGGAAAACCCTGAAGGCGCTCGGCGCCCTGGTCGTCCTCGCGGTTGCCGGCGGCGCCGGCTTTCTCTACGTCACCGCGCCGGCCCCGCAAGACCCGTCCGTCTGGGCGGATCTCGGCGCGCCCGACCTCGAAAACGGCCGGCGCATCTTCTTTGCCGGCGGCTGCACGAGCTGCCATGCAGCGAAGGGCGCGGCCGGCGACGATCGCTTGGTTCTCTCCGGCGGGGCGCCGCTTCAAAGCCCCTTCGGGACTTTCTACGCGCCGAACATTTCGAGCGACGCCAGGGCCGGTATCGGCGGCTGGACGCTCGCCGAATTCGGCAATGCGATGACCCGCGGCGTCGGCCGCGAGGGCGAACATCTCTATCCGGCCTTTCCCTACGGCTCCTATGCGCGGATGACGCCGAAGGACGTCAATGACCTCTTCGGCTTCCTGAAGACGCTGCCGTCGAGCGACAAGACGGCGCCGGAACACGCGCTCTCCTTCCCCTTCGACCAGCGCCTGCTGCTCGGCGGCTGGAAGTTCCTCTATTTTTCCGTCGGCCCGCGTGTCCAACTCGCCGATGCCTCCGACGCGGTGAAGCGTGGCCAGTACCTCGTCGAAGGGCCGGGCCATTGCGGCGAATGCCACACCCCGCGCGACGGCTTCGGCGGCTTCAAGGCCGGGCTGTGGCTCGCCGGTGGGCCGAACCCGGAAGGCAAGGGCACGATCCCCAACATCACCCCCGGCTCGAAGACCATGGGCTCCTGGACCGAGGACGATATCGCCACCTATCTCGAAACCGGCTTCACCCCGGATTTCGACAGTGTCGGCGGCGCGATGGTCGAGGTGCAGAAGAACATGGCCGAGCTGCCGGCCGAGGACCGCGCGGCGATCGCCGCCTACCTGAAGGCCGTCCCCGCGGTGGAATAGGAGAGGTAGCGGGTAATGCTTGCAAATTATGCTAGCATACCCCATATTAGGGCATGAACGGTCGGCATCGAAAGACATTGCTGGCGATTTTTAGAGAGCCGGTGTCCGGCTCCATCGTATGGTCTGATGTCGAAAGTCTGCTGATCGCGATCGGTTGCACCGTGGTGGAAGGAAACGGCTCGCGCGTACGTTTCGAAAAGGACGGGCTGCTGGCCATCTTCCATCGGCCGCACCCGGAGAAGGAAGCCAAGCGTTATCAGGTCCGCGATGCGCGACGCTTTCTGGAAATGCTGGGAATTGTGCCATGAACACCATGACTTACAACGGTTTTTCGGCCCGCGTCGAATTCGATGGCGAGGACGATATTTTCGTCGGTCGCTTGGCCGGAATCGATGATGTGGTCGGCTTTCACGCCGATACGGTGGAGGGGCTGAAGGCCGCTTTCCACGAGAGTGTCGATGATTATCTGGAAACCTGCCGCAAGCTCGGACGGGCGCCGATGAAGGCGTATTCCGGCAAGATGATGTTCCGCGTCGCGCCCGAACTGCATGCGCGCGCCGCAAGGGCCGCCGAGCTTTCCGGCAAGAGCCTGAACCAGTGGGCGGAGGACGTTTTCTCTGAGGCCGTCGGCGGCAAGGGCTGACCACTGGTCAGGCGGTGCGGACGCGGAATGACCGGTGGCCCGATCATTCCGCAGCCCGCATGAAGGCCCTGCGGCACCGTCCGGTGCCGCTGTCACAGCCGGATGTCCCAGAGGGTGAACGTCGCCTTGCCCCGGGGATCGTAGTTCTCGGGAAGGCCGACGTCGCGGCGCAGGCGATTCGAGAAGTGCGAGAGCTGCCCCTCGATCCTCCGGCGCCGGTGGGCTGCCGCGATCAGCGCCAGTGCGCTCCTCCAGAAACCGAATTTCCGGCAGAGTTCGTCGGCGACGACGGGCAGGGCATCAACAACCAATACGTGTTCTTTGTGCATGATCTTCCGTCCCGGCGCGCTCATGCGGCCAGGTCCTTTCGAAGTTGCGGTGAATGGACCGGCGCGGACACGGAAATGCACAAAAGCGCAAGCCGTATCAGCTGGTCACGTCAAAGTCGGTTTTGGGGTGCCTGAGCGGCGGAAATCCGGGCCTTAGAAGCCGCGGATGGAGGTTCGGCGCAACACTGGCGTATACATGGCCGCTGTCGCAAAAGCCGTTCCGCCGACGAGGCGTGCGGATGTGGTGGTGAGTATCATATCACGCCTCCTGTGCTGTGAGTTGCCGATGATGGTAACGTACACGAGATTCTTCGATCTTCAAGTCTGCAATCGCGAATTGCAGATTTTGCAGCAATTCTGTTGCCGATGCGCAACATTGGCAGCGCCGAGGCTCCAGCGCCACGCAAGCCCACCGCCGTTAGTCTCTTGAGACTGTGAACACGCGAAGGGGGCGGGAAATGAGCCTGGAGAGGCGACGGATGGAGCAGGCGCTTGGCCGATTGCTCGACCGCTATCCCGATCCCATGCTGCATCGCTGGGTCATGGAAACCGTCGGCGCGCTCCAGGCGCGACTGAAGGCGATCGTCGATCCCGCCGAGCGCGACCAGGCGCAGCGGGCCGCGCTCATCCTCATCAAGACCACCCTGCAGAACTGGTCGGAAAAACCGCCGGTGCGCCATTGACGGCGGCGGCCGGACAGTTGATATTCGGCAAGATGGTTCCTTGGAGGTCGCGCTGCCTCGGGGAATAATAGGGAATACGATAGGGGAGACCCCAGAGGGACCCGATTCGTGGCTGCCCCCGCAACTGTGAGCGGAGAACGTCCGGCGCCAAGGCCACTGGAGATATCCGGGAAGGCCGTCCGGACGTGATGACCCGCGAGCCAGGAGACCTGCCATCGCACTGAACCGCCTGCCGGACGGGGTTGTTCCGGGCAGCCGTCGATGCGGTTCCTCTCTAAAGGGGGTGCTGTCAGACTGGTCCTGTCCTTCGCCTCCGTCCAGGGCGACGAGTTTTCAATGCTCCTCGGAGGGACAAACATGACCGCAAATACTGCCGCTTCCACCCTTTCCACTTCCGGCCTCAAGGCCGGCGCGCTGCTGCCCTCGATGATGAGCGTTCTCTTCGGGCTCTTCATGATCGGTTTCGTCGGCTTCTCGCAGCTCGACGTGGTCCACAACGCGGCCCACGACACGCGCCACGCCAACGCCTTCCCCTGCCACTGACGGGTGGGCGGAATGCATCTCTTCCGATCGCTGGTCTTCGTCTCGGCGCTGGTCGGGCTGATCGTCGGCGCTGTCATCAGCCTCGTGCAGTATGTCGGCACCGAACCGCTTATCTTCGCCGCGGAGGTCTATGAGACCACCGCACCGGCATCCGCCGAGCTCGGCGGCCATGATGGCCATGACCATGGCACGGCGGCAGGCGCGGAAACCGCGGCCCCTGCGGCCTCCCACGAGCATGAACATGCGGCGGACGCCTGGGCGCCGGCCGACGGCATCGAACGCCACCTCGCGACGCTCGTCGCCAACGTGCTCACCGCCACCGGCTTCGCGCTGGTGCTGAACGGGCTCATGCAGGCGACGCGCCAGCCGGCGGGCTGGCGGATCGGGCTTGCCTGGGGGCTTTGCGGCTTTGCCGCCGTCATGCTCGCGCCGACACTTGGGCTCCATCCGGAACTGCCGGGCACGCCGGCCGCGCCGCTCGGCCAGCGGCAGGTCTGGTGGATCGCGACGGCGATCGCGACCGCGGGCGGCATCGCGCTCTTTTACTTCAAGCGCACACCCTGGGCGGCGGCCGTGGCACTGGTGCTGATCGCGCTGCCGCATGTCGTCGGCGCTCCGCTCGCGCCGGAAGGCGAGGTGGCACTCGCCCCTGAGGCGTTGTCTCGTCGCTTTGTGGTCGTCGCGACCCTGACGAGCCTCGTCTTCTGGGCGCTGCTCGGCAGCCTCTCGGGCTATTTCCGCCAGCGCATGGAAGCCTGAGGCCGCCATGGCCGGCACCTTCAACTACGACTGGCGCATCGATCTCGATGCGCTGGTCTTTTCGCATCCTGCCTCCGGCAGTCGCTGCTTCGTCCACCGGCTCGCCTTTCGCGCCCTGACGAGGAACGCTTCGCCGACCGCGCAGGACTGCATGAGATGGTTTGTCCGCCATCGCGCCGCCTTCGAGGCGGCCGCGGACGAGAAGGCGGGGCGTGGCCCCATTCCCGGCAATGCCTTCAATCTGAACAGCCGCGAGATTCGCCGGGCGCTGCGGATGCTGCGTGCAGGCTGACGCCGTGCTCAGCGGTGCTCGGCCGAAAAGGCCGAAAGCTCCGCTTCCGCCTCCGGACCCCACAGATCGAGCGCCTTCAGCATCTCGACGGTGAACGTATAAGGTGCCGTGCCCGGCGCCGTCACCACCTTGCCGTCCGAGACCGCCTGCGGCCGGTCCACATAGTGCGCGGCGCCGTGATAGCCGGGATATTTCTGGTGCGAGGCGGCGAATTACCGGTATGGGCGACGCCGTCGAGGATGCCGGCGCCGGCGACGGCGCTTGCCGCCGCGCAGATGCCGCCGACGACCTTGCCGGCGTCATGGAAGGCGCGGACGAGGGGCGAGAAGTCCGGTGCCGTTCCCTTTTCCCAGGAAAGGCCGCCCGGCAGCACCAGCGCGTCGAAGCGCGCCGGATCGAGATCGGCGAAGGAAAGGTCGGGCGTGACCTTCAACCCGCCCATGGAAGTGACCGGCCGGCCGTCGGGCGAGGCGGTCACGACCTCGGCGCCGAGATAGGCGCGGGCCGCCGCCATCAACAGGGCGCATTCCCAGTCGGCGAAGTCTTCGGCAAGGGCGATCGCGATGCGGGTCATGTCGGTCTCCGTCTTGTTTTTCATTCAGGCAAGGGCCTGCAGGTAGCGCATGCCGGTCACGGGACGCGGCACGAAGTCGAGATGTTCGTAGAAGCGATGGGCGGCGAAATTGCCGGTGGCGGCACTCACCGAAAGGTAGTCGCAACCGGCGCTGCGGGCAACCTCGCGGGCGCGCTTCACCAGATGATGGCCGATGCCGTTGCCGCGCTGGCCGTCGCGGACGTAGAGATGGTGGAGGTCCATGCCGCGCTGTCCCTCGTCAGCCCTGTAGAGCGGCACGAGGATGGCGTAGCCGATCAGGCTCTCGCCGCCATCGGCGACGAGCGCGGTGATCCAAGGCACGGGACCGAAGAGGTCGCGTTCGAGCTTTTCGGGGGTCATCGCCGAGGCGTCGCCGTGATGGGCGGCGAGCGCGGCGATCATCTCGTTGAGTTCCGGCAGGTCGGTCGCTCGTGCGTGGCGGATCACCACGACCGGCGGCCGGGGCAGGGTGATGTCTGTGTCTTCGGTCATTGTCGCTTCCCTCTTTCGCTCGGTGCCGTCAGGGGAAGCTGTCTTCGAAAACAACAAGGCCGCCTGACGGCGGCCTGTTGACATGATGATCTGTCGGGCCGCCCTTTACCGGTAGGCCCAAAAATACGTGCAGGTGATGAGTGCGCGTGCGTTGATCATGTCGCGAGAGATGCGCCGATTTCAATCGATTGTCAATGACGGTCTTTCGCCGTCGGGAGTGATGGAGTATATTACATCAAGGATCACGGGGCGGGGCATGGCGAAGGCCGAGTTGTTTCGCCGAGCGCGGTACTTTCTCCGCGACGGCGTTTTCATCGAGATGCTGATCTGGCGGGTGCCGTCCGCGGTCAGGGGCAGCCGGCACTCCTTCAAATACAGTCTGGCGCTGATCGCGGAAGGGAACTGCGTGCTGCGCTACGACAACGAGGCTGGCAAGGGCGATCACCGGCATTTCGGCGGAGAGGAGACACCTTATGTCTTCACGTCGATGGATACCCTGCTCGCGGATTTTCGAACGGACATGAAAGGATGGCTGGATGACAACCCTGAAGGTGAAGATCGAGAGCCTTGACGCCGTCATGTCGCAGTTGAGCGCCGCCTTACGCATGCGGCCGGACGAGCACCCCGAAGAGGACGTGGCGACCCTGTCCTTTCCCTCCTGGGAGCTGATGCATCGGGTGCTTGCGCCCAAGCGGCTGGAGATCGTCCGTGCGATGGCGGGGCAGGGCCCGCTCAGCATACGTGAGATTGCTCGCCGGGTGGGCAGGGACTTCAAGGGCGTGCACAGCGATGTCGACGCCCTCATGAAAAGCGGCGTGATCGACAAGGCGGAGACGGGCGGCGTCGAATTCCCTTACGACCGGCTGCACATCGAGTTCGAGATCGACGCGGCCGCCTGAGCCGAAAGGTCTGTCGGCGTCTTCGGCACCCTTTACCGCACAACCGGTTCTCCGGCCTTCGTCGTCAGGCGTTTCTCGAAGTTCACCTTGGTGAGCAGCAGGTCCTTGTCGGCATAGTGCACCACATCGTCCGGCGAACGGGTGCCGACGACGAGGTAGCTTGCCGGCGCGTCGGAGCGGTTCTCCAGCCGGTGGCCGACCGCAACCCCCGCCTTGAAGGTCGCGGCATCGCCCGGACGCATCTCGGTCAGGGTGTCGCCCTCGTTGAGCGTCACCGTGCCGGCGATGACGAAAATGAACTCGTCCTCCTTCTCGTGCCAGTGCTTGTGGGAGGAGAAGGACCCCGGCGGCAGGGTTTCGAGAAAGGCGCCGAACTGGGTGAGCCCGCCGGCATCCGAGAGCAGCAGCGCCCGATAGGAGCCGAGTTCGGCATTGATGCCGCTGCCGGTGGCTTCCTCGACCGGCGCGTCTTCCTGTCTCACGATCGGCATCGGTCCCTCCCGTCTGATGGCATGTGCCCCTGTCGTCCCTCGCCGGGGCAGGGGACGAGGGCGAGAGAGGGAGCCCTCTCTCGTCCGGCGACGGCACGGACAGGTCGCCGACCTACTGCGTCTTGCGATACCGCCGCGCCACGTAGACGACGCTGCCGCCCTTCAGGCCCTTGTAGAGCATCGAGCCCTTCGCGCCGGAGAACTCGGCCATGAACTGCTTCAGGAACCACGCCCGGCCGATACGCTCGCGCTTGCGGGTCTCGGCCGCGTCGAGGGCCGCGACGACGTTCGCCGAGATGTTGCGGCTTGCAATGCATTCCAGGCCGGGTGCTGCGAGCTGTGCGTCGAGGGTGGAAATCTGGCTCTTCGGGCGCATGTCGGCGAAGGTGAACCAGCCGCCGGGCTTCAGCACGCGGGCGACCTCGCGGCCAAAGGCTTCCACGTCGCCGTAGCAATGGGAGGATTCGATGTTGACGACGATGTCGAACGACGCGTCGGCAAAGGGCATCTTCTCGGCATCGCCCTGCTCGAAGGCGAGCGTCGGGGTGTCGGCGTTGAGCGTGCGTGCGCGACGCACGGTCTCCGGAGAATAGTCGAGCCCGGTGACGGCTGCGGGGGCGAAATAGCGGGCGACGTAGCGCGCCCCGCCGCCCCTGCCGGAGCCGACCTCGAGCACGCGCGCGCCCTCGACGGGCAGGCCTTCCACGGCCTGCTGGTAGAGCCCGATGAAGGCGCGCTCCTTTTCGTCCTCGGGGCGGAGCGGGAACGTTGGTCCATCGCCGACGTAGCCGTAGTTCATGAAGCGCCAGTCGCCGTCCTTCCAGAACAGCGAAAGCAGGTTGTAGACGCGGCGCCAGATCCATTTCTGGGCGCGCGGGAACCGGCCGGGCGTGGCAATGTCGAGGACACTGGAAAAGAGACGGCTGCTCATCGCTATGCTTTC